>JAFGUQ010000265.1 GCA_016938455.1 Clostridia bacterium | reverse complement strand
TTCAATTTCAGCCACATCAGGTATAACAGACAAATCAAACGAAAATTCGGGAGACTTTTCTCCACCAGTTTCAGAATCCATCAATAATTCTTCTGTTGATGACTGAATGGGTGTGTTTTCTTGCTCAGTCAATGCATCCTCATTTAATATTCCATCTGTTGTGTTATCAAAGGTGAGTTCTTCCCCATTATCTTCAACGAGAACCAGTTCGGGGTTATTTGTTTGAGTTTCCAGTTCTGAAAAAGGCTCTTCGGTTGAAATTGTTTCTTCCGGTAAAGGAATAGCTTCATCAACATTAGTTTGTTCAGACATTGTTTCTGTATCTATGAGAACTTCGTCATTTATTTCAGGAATATCTTCCAGCATAGAATCAGTTACTTCAATTGCAGAAGATTCTACAACGGGTACTGTCCCGACAACGATAGGCTTATGCAGGGTAGGGGGCTGTTTATCTGAAGACAAAGAATTCTCATTGTCCTGGATTGATTCGCCATAAATAATTTTATCTAATTCACTGCCGTCGATCGAAATGATGTCATCTTCCGCATCAAATATAGGGGCAGCTTCAAGATGGCTTTTTCTGCTGTTTGTTGTTTCTTCTTCTTCATTTATATCCTGGTTATTACTGACTTCAGAAATTTCTGGAATACTTGGTTCTTGAGCTTCCTGAATAACATCCAGATCTGACTGATCCAGTTCAGTTGAAAAATTGCTATCTGCATCCGTGCTGAAAACAGAATCAGTTTCATCAATTGAAACTGTATCACTTAAATTTTCAGTATAATTTTCTTCTATCGCTTCCGGAGTTAAATTTAAATCAGGAACATCAAATTCCGGCAGGTCCATATTTGATTCAGATTTTATGTCCTCTAAGCTGAAATCTGGGGTGTCTGACATAATGACATCTGTATCAGCTTGAGGTTCATTGTTTAAATCAACCGATACAGTATCAGAATCATCTGACAGAGAAACTTCTGGTATATCTGTATGGGTTTCATCTGAAATAGCAGACTCATCGGAACTCATTGTAGTGTCAAACTCAGGAATCTCAAAACTTTCGGAATCAGAATCCAAAGGAGTTTTTGAATCTTCAAATTTTGCATCATCAGTGTTATTGATATTTATATCATCGCTATTATCGGTATTAATAGAGGCATTATCTGATTTTGAAACTGTCACATTGACATTACCAGTAAATGAAGCTTGTTCAATATTCATAGAAGCTGAGTCAATATTAGCATCTAAAGACTCTACCGGGGCAGAAAAGTTGGTTTCATCAGTTTGAATAGAAATATCTGAAGGTCCTGAAACCTGCACAGTTTCAACATTTTCAGGTGAAAAAGACATGGTCGATAAATTGATATCATCAATCTGTACGGAGTCTTCAAACGATAACCCAGATGTGTCTGATTCTGATGCGGACACAGCTCCATCCGCCTGAGATGCGCTGTCTTTCAGATCCAGATCATCTAGAGTAATTGTTTCAATATCCATATCAACAATAAAGTCGTCCATCACTTCAATATTATCGCTCGGCATAGTCACCTCGCCATTTTCTTTTTAAAATTTTTATCACTGCCAGTCTTATCCGGCTATATTTACACCGCTTCCCGAGTTTCTTTTAATATTATCGGTTGGTTTCTGGTTTTTCAGGATTTCATCCCAGGCTTCTTTTAAAGTATTTAATAACTGTATGACTTCCATCACTATATCGGGGTTTTTTTCTATGTTGGCTTCTAAAAGACGCCGGTTCATATAAATATAAAGACTGTAAAGATTGTGTGCTATTTCGCCAGCCTCAAAATTTAAACTGGTCATCAGTTCAGAAATAATATCCTGAGTCTTGATAATATTTGTGTTGGCCAGTTCCAGTTTTTTCTGCATGATACCATCACGTGCAGTATTCAGAAATTTAATGGCTCCTGAATACAGCATCACTACCAGCTTTAGACCACTGGCGGTTTCAATCTCAACTTCTTTGTAATTTTTATAACCTTCCATGCCAACCTCGTTTTTACACTTGCTGTTATTAAATCGGCATTAGTCTGTTACATCTTAAGAAACTTATCCTTTCTTCAGCATATCAAATATATTCATCGGGACAGGGAAAACAATTGTAGTAGCATTTTCGGCTGAAATATCTGTCAAGGTCTGTAAATAGCGGAGTTGAACTGTAATCG
>JAFGUQ010000264.1 GCA_016938455.1 Clostridia bacterium | reverse complement strand
TCAGAATAATCCATGGTATTTTAAGATAAATGGCAGATATGGTGACAATAGCGCCTAATGTCATTGACCCGGTATCACCCATGATCACTTTAGCCGGATAAGCATTATACAGTAAAAAAGCCATAAGGCCGCCTATGGAAGCAAGACAGAGATAACTGATAATCTGGTTGTCAGCATGTGAATAGCCAATGAACAGAAAAAGCATCAATACCACAGTGGTCACACTTGAAGCCAAACCGTCAACCCCATCTGTCAGATTTACTGCATTAGTAGTCAGATATAAAGTAATGATAAGAATCACCACATAAAGAAGTTTTGGAATGATAAGTGATTGTTCCATCTGGCTGAAAGGGATAATGATATCAGTCCCTATACCGGAAAAATAAACGAAATAGACCGAGAAGAAACCAGAAACCAGTAACAGACCTATTGATTTCTGAAGAACTGACAGTCCGTCTTTACTTTTTTTACGTATCTTGATGAAATCATCAAGAAACCCGATCAATGCGTAGAACAGAACGGTTAACGAAATAACAATACTATCAAAATTGAAACGATTGAAGATAAGAAACAGAACGATGACCGGAATTAAAAACATGAGCCCGCCCATAGTCGGAATGCCCATTTTCACCAGATGACTTTGAGGGCCATTGTCTCTGACTGTCTGTCCGAATTTCAGTTTCCGTAGTAACGGTATCAGAATCCTTCCAAGTACCGCTGTTGCTAAAAAGGCTATGACTGCAGTTAACCCCATCTCTTTACTCCTTTAAATCGATTAAATTCAATGTTTCTTCCATTTTGGATCCTCGTGAACCTTTTAAAAGAATGACATCATTGTCCATGATTATATCATTAATCATAGTCTTTAATTCAATAAAATCATTGAATGTATATACCATTTTACTTTTCATGTTTTTATTAACAGCACCGATTCTGTATTTATCAGCCTGATGACCGACTGCAATCAGAACATCAATACCCTGTGTTGCTGTAAATGCCCCGATTTCTTCATGGCTGATATCAGAAAAGTCTCCTAGTTCAAGCATTTCACCAAGGATAGCCACTTTTCTGTTCGGATACAGTGAAAGTACTTCAATGGCTGCTTTCATTGACTGAGTGTTGGCATTATACGCATCATTGATAATGGTTAATGTACCTTTTTTGATGATATCCATTCTCATTTTGGCATTCTGATAAGAATAAAGGCCTTCCTGAATCTGATCTTTACTAATTCTGTTCATTTCTCCGATGATGATAGCGGGAAGTGCATTATAGACATTATGTCTTCCACCTGTTTTCAAAATATATGAGTGCCCATTCAAGGAAAAAGAACATCTTTCTTCACTTTCATTGACAAACTGACTGACAGCATAGTCATTATCCTGGTTGAATCCGAATGAAATAACAGAAAAATCATTTCTGTCTTTTAATGTTTTAAGCATGTCATCGTCCCCGTTGATGAGGACAGTGCTGTAAGGCTTCATATGTGAAAGCATTTCCAGTTTTGCTTTTAAAATGTTTTCTCTGGAGCCGAGATTACCGATATGGCTTACTCCGATATTGGTAAAAACAGCAAAAGTGGGAGAAGCAATGTCTGAAAGATAGTCTATTTCATTAAAATGACTCATTCCCATTTCAAGAACTGAGATGTCATGCTCTTCTGACAAATGAAATAACGTCATGGGCATACCGATATGATTATTCAAGTTCCCAGTAGTGCTATGGACATTGAACTTTCTCATCAGCACGCTCTTGATCATTTCCTTCGTTGAGGTTTTCCCCACACTCCCTGTGATAGCTATCACCGGGATATCAAATTTTCTGCGGTAATATTTTGCCAGGATTCCCAGCGCCAGGACACTGTCTGTTACAGTGATGACTCTTCTATCCGGAAAGGTTCTCTCCCCGACAACCAGGCAGGCTCCTTGCGAAAGCGCTTTTTCAATATAATCATTACCGTCGAAGTTCTCCCCTCTGATAGCAAAAAAAACCTGATCAGCAGTCAATGAACGACTGTCAGTGGACACTCCTTCAATCACCTGATTCTCTGTTTTTTCTGTGGGGCATGCACCAAACAGGCTGTAAATTTCATCAGTGGAAAGATTCATCACTTTTTTTGCTCCTCCAGAATCTCCGCCACTATTTCTCTTTCATCATAATGAGTTCTTATATTATTTTTCTCAATATAGATTTCATGACCTTTGCCGGCCAGAATCACAAGGTCATCAGCTTCAGCATTTTCCATGGCATATCTTATCGCTTCTGTTCTGTCTGTGATGCAGATATAGTTACCTTCTGTTCTTCTCATACCTTCTTCAATCATGGCAATGATGGATTCAGGTTGTTCAGTTCTAGGATTATCTGAGGTGATGACTGTGAAATCAGAAAGATTGCCAGCAATTTCTCCCATTTCGTATCTCATGTCATTGTCACGGTCTCCACCACATCCGAACACAGTAATCACTTTACCTTTCACTCCCTCTTTGATTTCAGAAAGCAGTTTTAAAAGACTGCTCTGGTTGTGAGCATAATCAATCATGACTTTATATGGTGTTTCAGTTTCAAGCACCTCACAGCGGCCCTTCACCCTGGTCAAGAGAAGGCCTTCAATGATGGCTTCATTGCTGACATCAAGCAAAACACAGGCAGTGATGGCAGCTAACGCATTAAGCACATTGAAAGAGCCTGGCAGGCTGCTGGTGACATTGATTTCCCTTCCCAACCCTATATATGTGAAATGAGTATACACTCCGTCTTTGACAACATTTCTGGCATATACCCCTGCATTGGTGTTCCTGTATGAATAAGTGATCAGTTCACAGGTAGAATTCTTGATCATTTCAAGATAATACAGATCATCCATGTTGAAGATTCCCGTCTTGCATTTGGTAAAAAGCTGAGCTTTTGAAACCAGATAGTCATTGAAATCCTCATGTTCTCTTTTCCCGATATGGGTTTTGGCAAGATTAGTATAAATACCAATGTCAAAATCCATATTTTCGACTCTTTTCTGTTTCAGTGCAATGGAAGCGACTTCCATGACCGAGTAATGAATCCCCTTTTTCAATGAATTATAAAAAAAGGTTTGCAGATCAAGTGCATTAGGGGTGGTATTTTTTGTCGGTATGTGTTCATCACCGATAAACATCCCAAGAGTACCACTGAGAGAGGCTTCTTTATGGTCGCAGTCAAGCATGGTCTTGATCATCATAGCAATAGTGGTTTTCCCTTTTGTTCCGGTCACTCCCACAAGTTTCAGTTTCTTACTCGGATGATCATAAAAAATCGAAGCGATGCTTGATAGCGCCAGTCTGCCATCTTCCACCATGATCACATTGTCGAATGGATTAATGACTTCTTTTGACACCACCACACAGATAGCTCCGTTTTCTTTCGCTTTTTCGATATAGGCATGTCCGTCCTCATCAATTCCGTCAATGCAGACAAAAAGATAGCCTTCCTGCACTTTTCTTGAATCACATGCGATTCCGGTAATATTGACCGACATATCACCTGTAAATGAACTGTAATTTAATTCTTCCAATATTTTTTTAAGTTTCATCATCTACTCCACATTATCCATATACCGGAATACGGCACTGATAATACTTCCTTTTTCAACTTTATCTCCGGCCCTTATTTCCTGGGATATACAGGAGCCTAGTCCCTCTATATTAATGTTTAGGCCAATGCTGTTCAAAGTGCTTTTGGCTTCATAAATATTCTTATTCCTCAGATTAGGCATTTTCACATATACTTTTTCTTCCGGAACATAAGTATATAATACCACAATACTTTCTTCTTTTACTATGGTTTTTGCTAACGGATACTGATAGATGACACTGGTGTCTTCCATGACATTACTGCCTTCAATCACATATTGTAAATTGGCATCTTCCAGCCTTTTTGTCGCCTGGTCAAGACTGTAGCTTATCAGATCAGGAATCAATGTGTCTTTTTCCTGATAACTTTCATCAGCGTTTCTTGGTACATTCATATACTCAAGCGTCTGCTCTATAATGCTTCCAACCACCGGAGCGGCAATGACTCCTCCTGAATGTGAATCTCCTCTTGGATCCTGCAGTACGACAAGCACAACGACAACAGGATTGTCAGCAGGTGCAAACCCGCAGAATGAAGCTACATACACGCCTTCTTCATCAGTTTCAGAGGTTCCTGTTTTCCCTGCTACATCGTACCCCGGTACATAAGCGTTTTTCCCTGTTCCGACTGCCACAACACCTTTCAGCGCCTCCCTGATGGTAGCTGAAGTCTGATTTGAGATGACTTGTCTGACAATCTGTGTTTCAAATTTACTGACAATATTACCGTTTTCGTCCATCAGCTCTTTAACGATAACAGGCTGCAGTAAATACCCACCGTTGGCAATGGCACTGTAAGCAGTAATCAACTGAATCGGCGTGATTTTAAATCGCTGTCCGAAAGAAGCGACAGCCATATCAATTTCCTGATATTCAAGACCGTAATCAATCTGAAAAATACTGTCGCTTTCCCCTTGCATTTTTATACCTGTACGATCGTAAAATCCGAACATTTCAACATAATTGTAAAACACATCGATACCAAGCAGCTGTGACACTTTCACAAAAACTGGGTTACATGAATTGTAGATTCCCTCAAGAAAAGTTTCTTTTCCGTGGGCATATCTGTTCCAGCAGTTAATATCCCATCCCTGAACATTCACTGGATAGTCATCTGTCATGGTATCCATTCTGATGACATTTTCCTCGATTGCCATTGAAGCAACAATGGCTTTGAAAGTAGAGCCTGGTTCATATGTGTCAGATAGTGCTTTATTACGCCAGACAGTCTGGCTTAAAAGATTGATATTATCCTGTGAATAACCTGTCCATGAAGCAGTTTCATACCCGGTAGGGCATTCTCTCGGAGCATTCAAATCAAAGTCTGGTTTTGATACCGATGCCAGGATTTCTCCCGTGTTCGGATCCATGACGATAACTGCACCACCTCTTGTCACCTTATTATCTTCAATGGCTTTATCAAGTGCAGTCTCTGCAATATATTGAATATTCTCATCGATGGTCAGCACCACATCGCTGCCGTCTTTGGCTTCTACTTTGCTGTCTGTTGAAAAAGGTATTTCCGTGCCGCTTTTATCCACTTCAGTGATTATTTTCCCCGGAATACCTTTCAGCACTTCTTCCATGGTATATTCTACACCCATTAACCCCTGATTATCTATTCCGGTGAATCCTATGATATGCGCTGCAAGATTTCCATTCGGATAATATCTTTTCGTATCATCATTGACATAAACACCGCTTATATGATTCTCATTCATCCATGCTGTGATTTTATCACCTGTAGCACGGCTTACCTGTTTGGCAATCATCTCAAATTCACTGTTCTTTTCCATTCTAGCAAGAAGGCCGCTTTCATCAGTTTTCAGCAGATCGGCTAATTGAGAAGCGATGTCTTTTAGTTCCATATCACTTAATCTGATAATATTGGGGCTGATGGTGATGGTATTGACAGAAATACTGATAGCCAGTTCTTTCCCGTTTCTATCATAGATAGTTCCTCTGGCAGGAGTTAAAATACTGTCTCTGTTCTGCTGTGAATAGGCCATTTTCTGATAATCAGGTCCTTTGATGAACTGAATATAGAAAATACGGGTTACCAGAGCCAGTGCCATTATCGCAAAAAAGACCATCATTACTAATAGTCTGCTTTTTGTTTTATCTGTTTTCTTTTTTTTCTTTTTCTCTTTCACCATGTCTTTACTGCCTCTTCTTATTTAATCGGTGAAATTTTACCCGAAAATACTTTTTATATTAATCAGACTGACTCTGATATCTTCAATGGTCACCAGTAATTTTTCATAAAAACTTTTCGGCTGTTCCTTGACTTTAACTTCATCGCATCTTGGTACTTCTATATATACAGTCTGATAAGTATCAGGTTTTTGCATCCCCAGCTGGCTTTCAGCGATATACCTCACCTGCGGCAGATTCATTATTTTATCAAGTTCCATTTGAAGTGCTGAATTTTTAGCGGTCTGGTCAGAAAGTGTTTTTTCCAGTTTGGCCACATCATAGTTAAGCTGTGTGATATAGCTGTATCTGGCGATAATACAAAAAAAAGCAATAAAAACAACCGCTACCCACATAATGATGTGTCTTCTTGTCTTATTACCTTTGATTAATCGTGGTTTTTCAGCTTTGATTTCCCCGATTTTTTCAACAATGCTGAATTCCTCATTATATTGCATTTCTACTTTCATCTGATCTTCCCCTAATGAAAAATTATACCGGCCGGCATTAACACCGGCCGTAATTTTTCTTTTCTGTCTCTTTTGTACTTTTTGATTTTTTTCTTTTGTAATTAAGTCTGGTTGCGCTCTAAAACACGGAGTTTGGCGCTTCTTGATCGTCTATTGTCGTTAATCTCTAGGCCAGATGGGAGTATGGGTTTTCTATTTACTCTATGATACATACTCACTTTGTGGCAAACACACACAGGAAAATCGGGGGGACATTCGCATGGGTTTTCCAGCTTTGAGAATAAAACCTTGGTTATACGGTCCTCAAGGGAATGAAATGTAATCACTGCCAGCCTGCCACCGGGTAATAAGATCTCTGCAGCACTTTCCAGCGCTTTTGACAATGTGGATAATTCCTCATTGACTTCAATTCTTATAGCCTGAAATGTTTTTCTGGCAGGGTGTTTCCCTTTAAACCTTTCATTGGGAGGGTAACAGCTTTTCACAAGTTCTGTTAATTCTAAGGTAGTTTCCAATAATTTAATTTTTCTTTTGTACTCTATAGCCGAAGCTATTTTTCTTGCGTATTTTTCTTCACCATAATCCCACAGGATTCTGGAAAGCTCATCTTTTGTATAATAATTGACCACATCATAAGCAGTCTTAACTTCACTGATATCCATTCTCATATCTAAAGGTGCATCCTCATGATAGGAGAATCCTCTTTCAATCGTGTCAAGCTGATGGGATGACACTCCTAAGTCCATTAGAATTCCAGCTACTCCCTCCGGAGCGTATTTCTCTTTAATTTTTTCAATGTTCAGGTAGTTGTCCTTAACTACAATATATCTTCCTGAGAGATTGGCATCTCTTAGTCGTTCATTTACACGATCAACTGCATTCTGATCCCGGTCTATGGCTATCAGCAATCCTTTATCACTAAGTCGTTTCAGGATTTCAATACTGTGGCCACCGCCTCCGGCAGTGCAGTCAATGTAGATTCCATCTTTGTCTATTTTTAAATTGTCAATACATTCATTCAGCAATACCGGCTCATGAGAGAATTCAGCACTCATGCTATATTCCTAACTCGGCCATCTCTTTGGCCATGGAATCAATTTTCCCGTTTTCATCTGAGTTATAATCTATCCAAGCCTGTTTGTCCCATATCTCTGCTCTGGATGATACTCCGATGATATACACTTCGCTGCTTATTTTTGAATGTTCTCTTAATCCTAACGGTATCAATAGCCTTCCCTGTTTATCCACTTCACATTCTGTGGCTCCTGAGAAGAATTTTCTTGAAAACTTTCTCATGGCTTCTCCTGAAAACGGTTTTTCCTCGATTTTAGAAACCAGTTTGTTCCATTCATCCATCGGGAAAATAAATAATGAATTGTCATATCCTTTGGTTAACATAAATGATGATCCAAGTTCATCCCTGAACTTTTGAGGAATAATCGTTCTTCCTTTTTCATCCACACGATGGAGATACTCACCATAAAACATATTAACCCGCTTCACTTACTTGGGAATTGATATTAAATTTCAATCATTATCCCCCATTTTTTACCACTTGGTAACCACTTGATTACATTTTAGCACCACTTTTCACTACTTGTCAAGAAAAAAACAAAAAAAAATAACCTGTTTAAGGTTATTCTTTGAATGATTATCAGATTATTATGTAATAGTCTTTTTCCGCCTCATCGATACCGAGAGAACCAATCCGATCATTGCATAATTAATCAGCATGGCAGTCCCTCCCCCGCTGACAAACGGAAGTGGAATTCCCGTAATCGGAAGCAGTCCTATGTTCATTCCCACATTTTCAATAAAATGAAACATCAGCATCCCGGCTACCCCAATGGTCATGAAACGGCCATATAAGTCCTCAGTAGTGGCCGCAATATAGATGATTCTTGTAATGATCAGAAACAGCAGCAAAATCACAGCAGCAGCACCAATGAAACCCAGTTCCTCTCCTACGACAGAAAAGATGAAATCCGTATCTTTGATCGGCAGTCCCGAACTTCCGCTTTGCGTCAGTGTTCCGTTAAAAAGGCCCTGGCCAAACAGCTTGCCGCTGCCGATGGCCATTTTGGCTTTATCAATATGCCAGGTATCGGCTCCTTCCGCAGTAGGATTGAAAATAGAGATAATCCTGGTCCGCTGGAACGGTTTCAGGATGAGCCATACTAACGGGACCATAGCAGCAATAATGCCTATCCCTGCTGCAAACCATTTGAATCTGATCCCATAAATGAAAAGCATCATCAGAAGACTGACTGTGAATACCACTGCTGATCCGAACTCAGGTTGAACCAATATCAATGCAATAGGTGCTAACGACAGCGTCCCTACCAGTAAAAGGATTTTTAACGAGAATTCTTCTTTCAGCTTGGCCAGCAATGCAGGAATAACCATGATATAAGCAATCTTTG
>JAFGUQ010000263.1 GCA_016938455.1 Clostridia bacterium | reverse complement strand
GGTTCTGTGAGGGGCAGCAGCTACTCCTCGCTTGATGTGATAAATATTAAGAAAGGGAAAGAGTAGTGGGCTGTCTACTCGACGAAATGATATGGAAAGAAAAGAATTATTGAAATTACTTGAGCTTGATGAGAATGCAGGCCAAAATGAGATAGAGGATGCTTTCTATATATTGACAATGAGAGCAAAAAATGATGACACAATAGAGCTTGATAAAGTGACAGAAGCCTATATACAACTGACGCATAAAGAAAAAAGAACAGAAGAGCAAATAAAAGCCGGGAAAAGAAAAGTCAACAGACGATTGTTTATGATAGGAACAATGCTGGTGCTGAGTGTCATTGCCATCATCTTGTTCTTTTATGCCATCAGAGCGAAAGATGACGTTAATGTCTATTTCATGGGGTACTATTACCATGCGGATATTGAAGTGCTCGGAAGCTATATTGAAGATTCGGGCTTGACTAAATCCGCCTATATCAGCACGATTGACATCACTGGTCCTGATTCTTTGCTGCTGTCAAAGGACATGAATGGAAACATACTTTTTTTCAATCAGTTTGAAAAGATGACCATGGACATTTTCATTCTGGATGATTTCACATATGGATATTTCAAAGATAAGGACATCCTGATTGATTTAAGTGATTATCTTGATGAAATCGGAATCAGCAAAGACGATGAACGCTTAATCAGATATGACGGGAAAGTAATCGCGATTGATTTTTCTGAGAACACTCTTCTTAAATCCATGTTCGTAAGACAATATAAAATGTATCTTGCAATCGGAAGACGAAACCACGGTATACCTATCTGCATTGATACGGTTAAATTAATCCTTGAGTGAACCATCTCCAAGTAAATGATAGGAAAACCCAAGCTCAGTTACAGACTTCCGGTTAATGAAGTTCTTAGTGTCAAAAAGCTGGGGTTTTTTCATGATTTTATGTAATTTCAGGTAGTCAATATCCTTGAATTGCTGATGATCGACTAAAAGAACTAGAAGATCGCATGACTCACAGCAGTCATACAGATCTTTTTCTGAATACTCGTTTACATGGGGATCATATAAAGTCACCTGATTCTCTTTTTCAAGCAATCTGACAATATCAAAAGTCGGACTTTCTCTGATATCATCGGTATTGGCTTTATAGGTAGCCCCGAGAAGGCAGATTTTAAATCCTTTTTCTCCACCAAGAATATTGAATATTCTATTGACGGTAAATGCAGGCATGGAGTGATTTTTTTCAAGAGACATACGAATCAATTGTGATTCTTCCGGTGCTTTTTCTACAATGAACCACGGATCAACAGGAATACAGTGTCCACCGACGCCAGGACCGGGAGAGTGTATATTGACTCTTGGATGCTTATTGGCCAGTTCAATCACTTCCCATGCATTGATACCAAGGGTTTCGCTGATCATAGCCACTTCATTTGCCAAAGCGATATTGACCGTTCTGAATGTGTTTTCCATCAGTTTTGCTGTTTCTGCAGTTTTGGCATCTGTGACATAGATCTGCCCTTTGACAAAACTGGAATACAGTTCCTTGGCCCGGACAGCCCCTTCTCTTGTGATGCCACCCATAATGCGGTCATTGCTTAAAAGCTCCTGCAACATGTTTCCTGGAATGACTCTTTCCGGCGAATGAACAAGATTAAAATCAACTCCTGCTTTCAGGTTTTCTTTTTCAAGTATAGGAAGCACGATATCATTGGTAGTTCCTGGAGGTACTGTGGATTCAAGAATGACAAGGTCATTTCTTTTTATATAGGGAGCAATATCTCTTGATGCACTGATTACTGCAGTTAAATCCACTTTCCTGTTTTCGTCAGTAGGAGTTCCTACACAGATGATAAACACATCAGCGATTTCCGGTGTCAGTGAAGCCTTGAATGGATGATTTGAAAAAAGTTCACTAAGCCCTTTTTCTTCTATTGGAAGATGCTTGCTGTTGATGGCTTTGACCACATTTTCTCTGATATCGACTCCGATGACTTCATAGCCTTTTGAAGCAAACATCGTCGCTGTAGGTATTCCGATATATCCAAGACCAATTATGCAAATTTTCATTATCATGTCCCTTTCATCATCTTCTAAATTTTATATTCATCTCATTGATATGTCAATTTAATTAGTATATAATCAGGAAAATGAGTAACATATCAATGAACAGAATCGCGAATAAATGTTATGTGAATGACGGGGTCTATTTCAGAGGCTTTGCCTTTCTTGAAAATACCATTCAAAGCGGTCATGAGCTTTCAAAGAAGCTAAGTGTAATGAATACACCGGAAGAGATCATTTCTTTTATCAGCAAATTAAACGGCAGTTTTTCCATTATAGTCGATACCGATGAATTCACCTTGGCTTTTCAGGATCATTTCAGTACTTACCATTTATGCTACTCGCTGTTCAATCAAGAGCTTTATATCAGCGACAGTGTGAACTATATTGTGAAAATGACCTCTCAGCAGAATATCTGTCAAGATGGATATAGCGATCTTGTCTATACCGGTTATATTAATTTCAATGAAACGTTTGTTGAAAACATTTATAAGCTGATGCCGTCAGAATATATCCTGTTTGATAAAAAAACTTCTCAGCTGAGTCGTGATAAATATTTTAAATATACCTATGTAAAAGAAAATATTTATGATGACAGCAGTTTAACAAAAAGATTTGACAAGGTAGTTGACAATGTAATCGGACGATTGAAAACGCGGCTTAATAAAAGACAGTGTGTATTAATGCTTAGTGGAGGGGTTGACTCCAGATTCTGTGCCATGCTGCTGAAAAAGATGAATTATGAGAACACAATTCTGGTGACCTATGGATCAAAACATTCAGAAGAATATCAGCCGGCTGTAAAAGCAGCAGAGAAACTCGGATTCAAACACGTTTTCATTAAGCATAACAGGCGTGAATGGGCAAATGTGTATGAAGAAGAGGAAAGCCTTGATTATGTGGATTATGCTTCTAACATGATGGTGACGGCTCATCTTCGGGAACATTTTGTGATTAGAGAATTGTTGACAAAAAACATCATCCAGAAAAATGCAATCATTGTTCCGGGGCATCTTGGAAATGTGGCAGGGCGATCATTCTACAGTGAGGAAATGCTTAACATCAGCTTGACTCCTGTCATGTACCGAAGCAGAATGATGTTCTATGATTACAAGAATATGGAATCGGTTCAAATGAAATATTTGAAAGAACGTGTTAAATGTATCAGTGATGAAATGAGCCTTCATAAGGACTTTTATGATTTGTGTCAGGCATACGAACGATTTTCTCTTGATTCCTATACCGTCTTATATCTGATCAACTCAGTCAGAGCTTACGACTTTTACGGGCTTGAATGGCATATGCCACTTCTGGATAATGACATTCTTGATTTCTTCAGTCATGTCAGCATTGAAAAGAAATATATGAAAAAGTTCCTGTATGAGTATGTGGATTCCTTTTTTGGACCGATTCCATATGCCTCATCCTCAAAAAACTATTTTTTAAAGGTAGTGAGAAATATACTGGATGAAAGATATTCCTGTATTCATTTTTTTAAAGCTGTATCACTTGTATGCGATGCCAACAGGCATTTGCCTTTGATTAAAAGACTTTACAGGTACTACAGAAACTTTTCCTGCTATTGTGCCGTCATCGAAACAGACCTGATGAAAAAGCAATTGAATAAATGATTATTCCATTGTATAATTAATCAAGAACATATGTTTGCGGAGATGAAATGAATAAGAAACTGATTAAAGTAGCTGTCAAAGATCTGGTAAGTTTTTCAGTGAATAAAGGAAATATAGAAAAGAAAGGTTCTTTCTCAATGATAGACAGTGCGTATGAAGGCACTGCCATCCATTCCTATTTTCAAAAAAAAATGGTTGATCTGCATGGAAAAGAAAAATTCACCAAAGAACAGTACCTTGCTATTAAAGTTGAGAATGAAATAGTCAGCCTTGATATCTCAGGAAGGATAGACGGACTTCTGATTGATGAAAAAGTGACCATATATGAGGTGAAAACAACCCTTCGTGATGTAGATCATATTGACCCTGAGGAATATGTCAATCATTGGGGACAGGCTTTCTGCTACGGATATATTTATGGAATTCAAAATGACATCAGTGAGCTTGATATAGTCCTTATATACATAAATCGTGAAAATGACCAGGAAAAATCATTTCAGATCACCTATACCATTGAACAATTGAAAGAAATTTTTGATCAGTATGCCAATAACTATCTGAACTGGATGTCCACACAGACCAAATGGCTGCAGATCAGAAACATAAGTGCCGCGACTATGGAATTTCCCTTTACTGACTACAGGGCCGGACAAAGAGAACTGGCTGCAAAAGTGTTTCGTGCGATCCGCGATGAAGAGCGGCTTTATGTCACCGCACCAACCGGAATCGGAAAGACCATGGGTACTTTGTTTCCGGCGATTAAAGCGCTTGGCGAAGGACTTGTTGACAGGATATTCTATCTGACTGCAAAAACAGTGACTGCCAAAGTGGCGATGCAGGCATATAAGATACTCAATAAGAACGGATTGAATCTCAGAACACTCGTCATTACAGCCAAAGACAAGGTCTGTCCATATGAAGTGAGAAACTGTGACCCGTTAGTCTGCGAAAAAGCAAGAGGCTATTACGAGAGGATGCCTCATTGCAGAAAAGAGTTACTGAAAGAGCAGTATTTCGACCGTGAGACAATCAATAAATATGCTTCCATCTATAACATATGTCCGTTTGAATTGTCGCTTGATACTGCAAGTTACAGTGATTTGATTATCTGTGATTATAATTATCTGTTTGATCCTAGAATCAAGCTGCAGCGGTTTTTTATTGATGTGAATGAAAAGTACTGCTTTCTGGTGGACGAAGCTCATAATCTGGTTGACCGGGGCAGAAGCATGTATTCGGCTGAAATCGTAAAAAGTGAGATACTGATGCTTAGGCGGAAGACCAATCCTACCTGGATGGATGTCAAGAAACGCCTGGCAAATGTGAACAAGGAAATGAATACAATCAAAAAAGACTGTTTTGATATGAAAAGTGAAGATTACTATATGGAAAATCATATCCCTGCCAAACTGGTGACTGAAGTAAGAAGACTGGCTACGGTTATGGAGAAATATTTTGATTATGAAATGGATGCGGAGTATCAGGCGCTGTTTCTTGATTTGTATTTCAAGCTTTACTATTTTTCAAAGGTGTCAGAGTTTTATGATGTCAGATATAAAAGCTTTTATCAGATCAAAGGCAGTGACATGTCAGTAAAACTGATGTGCCTTGATCCTTCACACCTGTTATCGAAAGCCATGGACTGCGGAATCTGCACAACATTGTTTTCTGCTACTCTTGAACCTAAAAGTTACTACATGGATATTTTGGGCGGTAGAGAGTTTGACAAGAGTATTTCCCTTTATTCCCCGTTTCCTTCTGAAAATTTCAAAGTCATTGTTGAAGGAAGAATCAGTACAAAGTATAAAGACAGGGACATGACATACACAGAGATTGCTCAGCTGCTGAAAGAGGCTTTTTCACGGCAGATTGGAAACTATATTGTCTATTTCCCATCATACAGATATCTCAACAGTGTGATGGAAATATACAGAGAGATGGTTTATGATGTGGAAATCATGGTTCAGAAACAGGGGATGGATGAGATTGAAAGAGAAATTTTTCTGGAACGATTTGATGATCATGGAGAAAAGACGCTGGTGGCTTTTGCGGTCATGGGAGGCATTTTCGGTGAGGGAATAGACCTTGAAGGAGAGAAATTAAACGGAGTAGTCATCATTGGTACCGGGATACCCATGATCTGCCCTGAAAATGAGATGATCAAGGACTATTATGACAGAATTGATAATAAAGGGTTTGATTATTCCTATACCTATCCTGGAATCAACCGGGTTCTTCAAGCAGCAGGAAGAGTCATCAGAACAGAGAATGACAGAGGGTTTGTCATATTAGTGGATTCGCGGTTTGCAGGAGCTAAATACAGAAGACTGTTTCCACCCTGGTGGGAGATTGAATACTTTACGCAAAGCAATAAAAAAATTCACAATTCATTATCAACCTTTTATTCGATATGATATAATTTACACATGGATTTAATCACTTCTGACAATATGAAAAGAGCTGAGGAAGTCGCTTTTTCAAAGTATCATATCAGTCCGCTGGTTTTAATGGAAAATGCAGCGAATGAAATGATGTCTGAAATCACAAACAGGTTCTCCTGTATCAGAAATATGAAAACAGCTGTTTTCTGCGGTCCGGGGAACAATGGCGGTGACGGATATGCTTTAGCCAGAAAACTTTTCCTGGCAGGTTTTTCTGTTGAGATTTTCTCTTCAGTTGAAGTAAAAGACTTAAAAGAACCGGCGCATACCAATGCTTCCATCTGCCAGGCTCTTGAGATATGCATTAATGAAAAGAAAAGTGACATTGACCTGTCATCTTTTGACCTGATTATCGATGCACTTTTCGGAACAGGACTGAAACGACCGGTTGAAGGTTTGATTCATGAATACATAACTCATATGAATAACAGTAAAAAACATATCATATCAGTTGACATCCCCTCAGGACTTGACTGTGATAAAGGAACAGCTTTTCATCACTGTGTGAAAAGCAGTCTAACTTTCTGTCTCGGGAAAGCAAAAGTGGGTCTGTTTACTGAACCAGGTTTTTCATACAGTAAAGAAACAGTGACACTGCCGATCAATATTCCTGAAAAAGCATATGAGAACCTGATCGGTGATTATATGGTGTTTGACAGGAAAATGGCTTTAGAAGAGTATTCCATCAGAGAAGATATGACTTCTAAAGGTGATTACGGCCGTGTACTGGTGATTGCAGGAAGCCGTGGAATGACAGGTGCTTACGCATTATGCGCCAGAGCCTCAATGGCTGCCGGTGCAGGATATACTTATTCTATGGTCCCTAAGAGCCGCATCTATGAATATAACCAGCTGGTTCCTGAAGCCATCTGCATTGAAATTGATGATCAGCAGAAAGAATTTCTTTCAGACCAGCAGGCAGATGAGATATTGGGAAAAATAAAGAACATAGACTGCATGGTCATCGGACCTGGATTATCCATGGAGTCTGAGAGCCAGCGTATCATAAAGAAAGTAGTTGAGGAGACATCAATTCCCGTTGTCATTGATGCGGCATCAATAAGAGACATGAAGAAGGACTTGAATATATTGAAAAACAAAAAGAGTGTTGCCGTCATCACTCCTCATCCAGGAGAAATGGCACATCTTCTTGATATGACAGTTTCACAGATTCAAGAAGACAGAATCAATCAGGCAAAGAAATTTGCTCTTTTATATGATACAATTGTGCTGTTAAAAGGGCATATAAGCATTGTCACAGATGGAAAGACAGTTTATCTCAACAGTTCAGGAAATGCCGGGATGGCTACTGCCGGAAGCGGTGATGTACTTGCAGGAATGATGGCAGGTAAACTTGCAAGAAGTGATAATCCCTTAAAAACAGCTGCCTATTGCATGTACCTTCATGGATTGGCAGGAGACAAAGCAAAAGAAGAAACCGGAGAAAACGGACTCATGGCATCCGATATCATTACTAACATCAAACAGGCAGAGAGGGTACTTTATGAAGAAAAAACCAGATCGTGTATGGGTTGAAATCAATTTAGATCATATTTCACATAATTATCAGCAGATTAAAAATCATGTTGGTGATGAGGTGATGATTAACGGAATCATCAAAGCAGATGGTTACGGTCATGGTGTTATCGAAACAGCAAAGATATTGTGTGAAAACAATGTGGCGATGTTATCAACTGCTACTTTGGATGAAGCTCTTCAGCTTAGAAAAAATAAGATTGATGTACCATTGCTTGTTCTTGGATACATTGACAGCGACCGAATCGAGGAAATCATTGATAATGACATTACCATTTCAGTATTCAGTTATGATCGGGCAAGGAATATGTCTGAAGCGGCCAAAAAATATGAGAAAAACGTTAAGGTACATATGAAAGTCGATACGGGGATGAACCGTATCGGATTTCACTATACTGATCCTGAAAGTATCTTTGATGCATTGAAACTTGACAATCTTGAGGTGAATGGCATTTTTACTCATTTCTCAAAAGCGGATGAAAAAAACAGAAAGTATACTAATCTGCAATATGAGCGGTTTACTGACATTCTGTCATTGATAGAAGAAAGAGGCTATGACATAAAAATAAGGCATACCTGCAACAGCGGAGGGGTCATTCTTCACCGCGATAAACATTTGAACATGGTACGACCGGGAATCATTCTATTCGGATTGTATCCGTCAGAATATGTGAAGAACTCAAGCAATCTCAATTTAATACCGGCAATGACATTCAAATCAAGAGTGATTGAAATAAAGGAGATTGAAGGTAATCAACCTGTCAGTTACGGGGGAAAGTTTATCACTGACGGGAAGACCCGCATAGCGACTATTGCCTGCGGATATGCTGATGGATTTTCAAGGCAGCTCTCCTCCAAAGTCAATGTATCCATTAACGGCAGTAAAGTCCCGATTATTGGAAATATCTGCATGGATATGTGCATGGCAGACATTACCGGAGTCGATGTGAAAGAAGGAGATGAGGTCATTCTATTTGATGATGTGCTGACGGTAGAAAGAATTGCTGAACTTTGCGGGACCATCAATTACGAAATCATCTGCAAAATCGGCATGAGAGTTCCTAGAGTGTATATCAAGAATGGGAAGATTGTTAAAATTCAGAATTACCTTCTTTCAACATAAATTCATTTCAGCTGAAAAACAGACAGATACAATTGACATGAAAATGTTATATAATTGACATTGGTAATTTGTTGTGTTTAGAATATCAAAGAAATTGAGGATTTATGATGCATGATTCAAGCAGTACAAAACAATACGAAATAAAGGACAGCTCCTTTATCTTTCACAAATCAGACGGAAGTCATATGATCTTAGACTTTATTGATGAGAATGTATGCCGAGTAAGAATATCAAAGAACCTCAATCCCAGACCTTCCATTATGATTACGCTTGGTTTTGTCAGGGAGTCACTTTGTCCCGCTTCTTTTAATGTGGTTGAAAAAGATGACTGCTATGAAGTGTCTTCTTTTAAAATATTCATTACTATTTTAAAAGACAGCGGTCTCATTACATGGAAAGACATGACAGGGAACATTTTCTTAAAAAACTGCAGTGTTGAACCTGACAATGATAAAGGTGGAAGTACCCTTGGCTTTGTGATGAAAGACGAAGAGCATTTTTACGGATTCGGATTTCAGCGGAAAACATTTGATGCCAGAGGGCACCAGCTGACATTCACAAAAGGATACCGGTGGGCAGAGGCAACAGTGCCGTTTTTCATGAGTACAGCAGGTTATGGATTCTTTTCTGCCAATACCTACGATCATATTTTCGATTTTACATCTGATGATAGCTATACAATCAGGACAACAGGCGGGGAGACTGATTTTTTCATCTTTGGCAGTCCCGATTTTAAAGAAATCATTGAAAAATACACTGCTTTAACTGGTAAACCTCATATGGTACCTAAATGGTCGCTTGGCTTATGCTATATCGCCAGAGTATTTGAAGATGAAAAAGGTGTGATGGACATAGCCGGAAGATTCAGAAAAGAAGAGATTCCATGTGATATGATTGGTCTTGAACCGGGGTGGGAAGAAACCTACTACAGCATGGAATGGGTGTGGAGCAAGTCGCTTTTCCCAGACCCGAAAAGAATGATTTCGGCATTAAAGAAAAGAGTATATGCTTTTGAACTATGGGAATCAGGTGATGCACCGACTGAAGGATATCTGGATGAAAAAAACAGAGAGAAGTGGTTTGAAAAAAGAGTGAAGACAAGTCTTGACTATGGCGTAGATTTTTTCAAGCAGGACGATCCTTATCCAAGATGCATTACCTCCACAGAAATGGTCACTGATCCTACTGTTGAAATTTTTCTGAAAGATGATGAAGGCTACAAGGTAGCAGAGACCAGAAATATCGCAAATACATTATACAGTGACACTGTTTTCAAGCAATTCAGAAAACTGACCAATAAAAGAACTATTGTCATTTTCCATTCATATAACGCATCAGTCTCTTCACAACGTTACCCAACCGGCTGGGCAGGAGATTTTCAGCTGGGAAACGGTGCTTTGAATGCAAGTTTATCAGGACATGCCATGGTATCTCAGGATATGAGAAATGAGTCACCCAAAGGAATTCATTTCGGTTTCTTAACCCCTTATTCGCTGATTGACAGCTGGGCCACTTATCGTGAACCATGGCTTTTCTCTGAGGAAAATGTGAAGATAACCCGTATTTATGCCAGATTGAGAAGCAGTCTCTTTCCATATCTGTATACCATGTTATGGCAGTCTCATACCAGAGGGATTCCCATGATGCGGCCAATGGTTCTTGAGTTCCAGGATGACAAGAATACATACTATCTTGATAAGCAGTTCATGCTTGGCGATTCCCTTTTAGTCGGGACAGGAGAAGATAAAGAAACCTCTGTTTATCTTCCCCGGGGAACATGGACTGATTATTGGACAAGAAAAAAGATAAGAAGTACCGGGCAGTGGGAGCAATGCACCTGGCCAGACACCGTGGGAGGGCCTTTGTTTGTAAGAGAAGGGGCTTTGATTCCAATGACAGCAGCATCAGATTCTATTATGCTCTCCTCAATGAATCTGCTTGTAATTGATGCTTATCCATCAGAACAATCATACTTGCAGCTATATGAGGATGATGGGATTTCATATGAGTATGAAAATAACAGCTTTGCGATGACAGATGTCTATTCAGAAGCATCAGAAGAGATGATTACAATAAAGATTGAAAAGCCAGAAGGGAAATATGAGAATATGCCTTTGAAAAAAGCATATTTAATTAGAGTTCATCTTGAAGACAGTCCTGACTATATTACATGCAACGGACATGAGCTGTTAGAAGCAGAAAGTTTACTCTGTCTAGTCAGTGAGCTGACAGCAGGCTGGTTTTTTGAAGAGGACACATATTCGCTGTACATTAAACCTCATGATCATTGGAAATTGGATAATCAAATAGAAGACTTACAGACTTTTTACCATGGAGAAATTGTGTTTACCTCTGAAGAAATCGAGTTTTCCGGTATTAATCTGATGATAAAAAAGGGAAGTGAGCAGAGACGATATGGAACGTTACCGCATTCACTTGAAATATCCAGTCAGTATAAGCTGCTGCTAGCTGACGGGAAAAGCAGCACTAAGATAACAGCTAAGCTAAAAGATGAGAAAGGCAGGCTGGTTAATGACAACCATACCGTCACATTCAGACTGACAGGAAAAGCTGCTTTCTTAAATCAGAAGAGGATTCAAGAAGCCGCTTTAAAAGAGGGTATGGCAGAAATCACTTTGATTTCATCGCCGCAGCAGGAAGATGTGATAATAGAAGCATTTTGTCAACAATATAGTGCAGAAACTATCAGTATTAAGATAGTACAGGGCACATTCAGGACTGTTCTCAATCCTCCAGAGCGAGTCAAACTTAATTATGGTGACAACTGGCTTCCCTATTATCTCTTTGTCAATACGATAATCGAGTATGAAGGTGAGAAAGTTGATTCAGCATTCTCACTGATTCAACTTGCCATTGAAGGAAATGAAACACGAGATATCATCAGAAATCATGAGACAATATCAAAAAGCGGAGTCGGAAGATTCGAACAGATTATTCTAGGTTCTCCAATGGAACCTCCTGATGTGATTATACGATTACATGCAGAAGGAGTGAAACCATTTTCAACCAGATATTGTGTAAAGGAAAACAACAGAAAAGAAAGCGAAGCAACTTAAAGATTGCGTTTGACCTTTTCGCCATATAAATATATAATTTAGATATTAACAGTACAAAAGATATTTTTTAAAGGAGAACAAAAGATGAAAAAGAATTTTCAGGTTCCGGTAACCATATTATTAGCTTTGATAGTAATCATTTCTGGCTTCAACGGGTATGCTAAAGGGGAAGACGTTCTTCTTGCCAGCGTTGATTATGTAGATTATAAATTTACTGAATTAAGTAATAGAATAAGCCAGATAACAATCACAGGAGGCACATCAACCACCACCACTACCACTACCTCAACCGATCCCAATGTGACACTTCGTGTAGACAATGTGGAAAAACAGGTTGGAGCCATAGAAACCAATTTGGATGCCATTGACAGTAAAATCAGTTTCCTTGATCAGGTGACACTTGATTTATCTGATGGAAGTGTCTGGCAGATTGTTGAACTTGATGCTGGAATTTCCATATATGCTACTGATACTTCAGAAATTATTTTAAGAAGCGGGACAGCGAAAGTCATTGGTAATAAATTAAATGAAGGCCTGTCAGATGTCACTGTAGGAACTGATCTAAAAGATGGTACATCGTTAACATCAAACCACCTGATTATCATTCCAAGAGGAGATGGCCGAGGAGTCAAAGCAGTGACCAGATGCTTTGTCATGTATAAAGGATTATATTATTTACAATAGGAGGAAGAATGGATTTCACATTATTTATGCCCACTAAGGTCATTTTCGGGAAACAGTGCATTTTCGAAAATGGTCATCTCTTTAAGGAATTTGGTAAAAAAGCGCTCATTATAACCGGTAAAAGCAGTGGAAAGAAAAGTGGAGCATTAGATGATGTCATTGCCCTTTTGAAAAAAGAAGAAATCAGTTACTGTGTTTTTGATCATGTAATGAACAATCCTCCTCTAGAGAATATTTCTGAGGGGGTTCTTTTTGCAAAAAAAGAAAAAGCTGATTTTATCATCGGCATCGGAGGAGGATCGCCCATTGATGCTGCAAAGGCTATTGCTGCACTTTATACCAATGAGCTGCAACCGATGGATCTGTTCAGCCATTCATTGAAGAATGCTTCGCTACCGATCATTGCGATTCCAACCACCGCGGGGACAGGCAGTGAAGTGACGCCTTATTCAGTCTTGTCAGTCAGGGAACTCAAAACAAAAAAAAGTTTCAGTTCACCCTACAGTTTCCCTAAAATCGCTTTTATTGATTCAACCTATACCAGATCATTACCTGATGAGGTGACCATAGATACTGCGTTTGATGCTTTTTCACACTGTATGGAAAGTTATCTTTCTCTTAAGAGTAACCATCAATCTGAATTATTTGCCTTAGAAGGAATCAATGCTTTTTCAAAATGCATCAGTGCCATAAAAAACAGAGATTTCACAGATGACATCAGAGATTATCTCATGTATTCCTCATATATGGGAGGGCTTGCCATCACAATGACCGGAACCAATGTCATTCATGCCATGGGATATTCCATGACCTATTTCAAGAATATTTCTCATGGCCATGCAAATACTTTGTTTGTCGGTGCATTTTTGAGATATAATCAAAGTACAGTTCCTGAGAAAACAGAGAAGATGCTTGCTATTCTGGGCTTTAAGGACATTATGCAGTTTGAACGGTTCTTATTATCCAATATTAAAAATGAAGTTACGCTTTCTGAAGAAGAAATCAGAGAATATGCACAACTGGCCTGTACTCAAAAGAACATAAATAACAGCCCTAAAAAGGTTGATCAGAGTATTATAGAGAATATGTACAGTGAAGTAGTAAAAGGAGTATAATCATGCCGGATGCAAGAATTTTAGTCATTAATAATTTGACTCAGGCAGCAAAGGAAATTGCTGCAGTTGGTGCAGAAGACCATAAAGTGGAATGGCTGGCATCAAGAACTGATTTCTTCACCATCAAACTTGAGAAGATCAAAACTGAAGATGCCATCCTCATAAAAAACGATATGCTTGAAATCGGTGGCAATGCAGCCTATAACAAAAAAGTGTATACGCATGAAGTCATCGTGACAGATATGATCCTCTCAGGAACAAGAAGAGCTTATGACAGATTAACAAAGAGACTCAGGTTCAGGACAACCGGGGCGGCCAGAGTAGCAGACCGGATTGATTTTCTGATTGAGAATCATGACAGTAAAAGAACTAACTTTCTGTGCAGGGATAAACGAATTCCTGTCGGAAGAAAAAGCATCATCATGGGAGTCGTCAATATCACTCCTGGCAGTGACCTTGTCAAGGAAATCACCTATGTTGAAAACCATATTGAAGAAGGAGCAGATATCATTGATATCTGCGGTTCGCAGGTGATCAACAGTGTGGACATGGCAAGAGAGATTGCGCCTTTAGTGAAAAAGGTTCATTCAAACTACAGCATTCCTATCTGTGTGGATACCAGTGACAGTGAAGCGGCTAAGATTTTTCTTGATGCAGGAGCTCATATTGTCAATGATCCATGGGGAGCTCAAAATGATGAAAACATGGCAAAGGTGGTCGCTTCATATAAAGCGGGGATCATACTCATGCATAATAAAAAAGATGAAGCCTATGTGGACATGATGGGTGAGATTGTCTCCTATCTGAGAAGAAGCATCATCATCTGTCAGTCAGCAGGTATTGGAATCACCAGCATTGCCGTGGATCCAGGAATAGGATTCGGGAAAAATCTGAAGCAGAATTATGAAATCATCAGAAAATTGAGAGAACTGAAATCACTGGGAGTTCCTTTGATGGTGGGTACCTCCAGAAAAGAAATGATAGGGAAATTGCTTAACCTGCCTCCAAAAGAAAGAGTGGAAGGTACAGCCGCCACAGTCACCGCTGCCATCATGAACGGTGCAGATATCATCAGAGTCCATGATGTCAGGGAGATGAAAAGAGTGGCCATAATTTCTGATGAAATTGCAAAAAAATAACAGGAGACTAAGGTTTGATAGCTTACTACTACATAAAAAAAGAAGAAACTGAAGAAACAAGTGATTGTGGACTGAAACTTTCAAAATGGTGTGATACGGAAATTATCATTGATATTTTCAAGAAGAAAGCCATTACCGCATATCTGACTCCAAAGGATAATATACGGAAATACATGGATCCGGATTATGACTGCCTTAAGCTTGAATTGAATGATGAGAAAGCATATATTGTCGAGAATGTTTTTTTTGAAACCGGTCATCAGGAGCTTTACCTTAATTCAGTGATACCGGCCAGACAGTATAAAGTGGGAATGTACAGAAAACCTGCGTTTACGATCACCTATACTGTGTTAGGTGAATTTATCTCTGTCCTTGATAAAAACAGAGATATCCCTATTCTCTTTGAAAATGATGAAGAGCAGTACTTGAAAACTTTAATGGCAAAACTTGAAAACGAAGACACTCATTTTTATGACAGAGCATTGCATGGTTATTTCGAGAACAACAGTCAATTCACAAAAATTGAATCGGATAATAAAAAATACAGCATCTATGAATCTTCTGGACAGCATTACATAATCAGGATGAAAAGATGAACAGTAAAATACTTGATATTCTATATGCTTCATCAGATTATGTATCCGGTGAAACTATATCGGAAAGTTTGGGTGTTTCACGAACCGCTGTCTGGAAACATATTAACATGCTGAAAAAAGAGCGTTACCAGATTCTTTCTGTAAGTAATAAAGGGTATAAACTGATTAAAGAGAATCTCCCTTTGAATGAATATGAAGTGAAACGATATTATGATGGGAATATGAATCTCATCTATATGAATGAAGTTGAATCAACCAATACAACGGCTAAATCAATAGCATCAGAGCTTACAAAGACCACACTTGTGATGGCTGGGATTCAGAATAAAGGGAGAGGAAGACTGGGAAAAGAGTTCAGCTCTGACAATGATAAAGGGATATGGACTTCTTTTATTTTCAAACCTGAAATGGAACCTGCCAAAGCCACCATTTTTACTTTGGCAGCCTCTGTCGCAGTATGTAAAACGCTGAAAGAAAAGTGTCATATCGATGCAAAAATAAAATGGCCGAATGATATTATTGTCAACAATAAAAAGATTTGTGGTATACTAACAGAAATGTCCAGTGAGATGGATAAAGTGAATTATATTGTAGTGGGAATCGGTATAAATTTACTGCAGACAGAATTTGAATCAACGATTAAAGAGGTCGCCACTTCTGTTTTTCTGGCTACAAAACAAAAGTATGAAAGAGGTTTATTAATTGGAAGTTTGTGCTATAATATGGATGAAATATATAGTGACATTCAAAATAATGAACTGAGTAAGATTATTGATGAATGGAAACACTTTTCCATGACCATCGGCAGGGAAGTCAGGGTCATTAAGGCTCATGAAGAATTTTATGGGATAGTAAAAGACATTGATGATGCCGGAAGACTGATTTTAGAAGAGAAAAGTGGTAAAATAGAAGTATTCAATGCGGGAGAAGTGTCAATCAGAGGAATCATGGGTTATGCTTGAAAGGAGCTTTATTTATGTCAGAGGGAAAAACTAACAATACGAACAACACAAGTAACCAGAACAGAAACAACAATAACAGCAATAACAACAATAGAAATAACAACAGCAATAGAAACAACAACAATCGTAACAATGCTAATGTTTCTGCCGGCAGTAATAATGCGAATAACACTAGTAACAATAATACCGGAAACAGTAATCCAAATACCAGTAACGGGAAAAAGAATTACTATAAGAAACCATATAAAAAATTCAAGAAGCCTTTTAATAAACCTCTGGTGGAAACTACTGAGGACATCAAAAAGGATATATTGAGGGTGGAAAAAGAAATCAGACTTGAAATAGAAGAAATTAAAGCAATGAAAATTTAGGAGGAAAGATGCTTCTAGTTATCGATGTTGGAAACACGAATATAGTCACTGGCATATATGAAAATGAGAAACTTTTGAATGTGTGGCGTATCACAACAAATAAAGAACGAACCTCAGATGAATTTGGTGTATTTTTCATTACCATGTTCAGTAATGTCAATATTAAGATGAGTGACATCAAAGATGTTATCATTTCATCAGTGACACCGCATATCATGTATTCGCTGATACATGCTATCAGAAAGTTTTTTGATTGTGAACCTCTGCTGGTTGAACCGGGAATTAAAACAGGGCTTCATATCAAAATAGACAACCCTAAAGAATTAGGGGCAGATATCATAGTCAATGCAGTTGGAGCTCATGAAAAATATACCGGTCCTCTGATTGTAGTTGATTTCGGTACAGCCACAACACTATGCGCCATTGATACAAAAAACAATATTCTGGGAGTTACCATTTGTCCCGGAGTAAGAGTCTCTGCTGATGCACTGACTCAAAAAGCTGCTAAGCTCCCGAATATCCAAATCGTTAAGCCTAAAAAAGTTTTAGGTAAGAATACAGTGGATAGTATGCAGGCAGGTCTTGTTTACGGATTTGTAGGCCAGATTGATTTTCTGGTTAACAAGATAAAAGAAGAAATGGAAGAACAGGGAGAACAAAAAGAAAAAATAAGAGTAGTCGCAACTGGTGGGCTAGCAAGATTAGTCGCAACAGAGTCAACGGAAATTGACGAAATAGACAGTATGCTAACTCTGGATGGGCTAAGGATAATACATGAAAAAAATAAAAAGTAATACACCAATCAATGATTTTCTATGGACAAATAATAAGAAGAAACTGATCAGTTTTCATATGCCCGGGCATAACAGCACCAAAGGTTTTGATGCAGTTCAAAAAAGGAACCTAGTTAAATATGACATTACAGAAATGTACGGAGCTGATAATCTGCAAAATCCAAGAGGAATCATCAAAGAATCACTGGGGTTGATCTCTAAGCAGGAAGGCTGCATGAAGTCATATTTTCTGGTCAATGGGTCTACCTCAGGAAATCAGATAGTCATCAAGTATATATCAATACATGACGGAGAACTGCTGGTATCGAGAGACTGTCATAAAAGTGTTGTCAATTCAGCGATTATGTTCAGCACAAAAATTCATTTTGTATATAATAAATACGACAATGAAAACAATGTATTTCTGCCCATGTCATTAGAGACAATCAGAGAAGCCGTCGAAAAGAATGATAAAATCAAGTATGTATTGATTACTTCTCCGAACTATTACGGTCTGGTAGCAGACATCAGGGCCATCAGTGATTATCTTCATGAAAGAGATATCATTCTGATTGTAGATCAGGCTCATGGCTGCCATTTTAAAAAAAGTCCGCTGTTTCCTGACGGAGCATTAAAGCAGAATGCTGATATCGTCATTGAAAGCACTCATAAGACTCTTTCATCATTGAACCAGGGAGCACTTCTTCATATCAACAGTGAAAAGATTGACATGAAAATGATGACAAAGGTGGTCAATGCCTTATTAACCACTTCACCATCATATCCGTTAATGTCAACCATTGAGAAATCCGTGCTGACAGATGACAGGGATAAATATGAGATACTCTATCGTAACATTCAGGAATTCAGAAAGAAAGTCAAGTTCAAATTTCTTGACAACAGGGACTTCTCAAGACTGGTCATCAAAGTGAAAGAAACTGGAATGACCGGATATGAAGTGAAAAGGTATTTATATGATCAGGGTATTGCCATAGAAATGGCTGATCTTTTCAATATTGTCATCATTGCGGTTCCTTCCAATACACGAAGCGAATTCAGAAAATTATACCAGGCACTTAACAAGCTGGAAATCAAGAAAGGAAATCACGATATCAGCTTGAATATTCCGATTGCAAAAAGAGAACTTGACATGTTCGCCGCTTTTAAGATGAGCTTTAAAAGAGTCCATTTAGATGAAGCTAAAGGGTGTATCTGTGGTACCATTGTCATACCTTATCCTCCTGGAATTCCGGTTCTCTGCTATGGAGAACTGATAGAGGACGCGTCCATTGAATTTATCAAAGCGGTAGTGAAAAGCGGTGGAGAAGTCATCGGAATTGAAGATGATATGTTAGATATCATTGAGGTATAACATGAAACAGGGATTATTTATTTCAGTTGAAGGATTAGATGGTTCAGGAAAAACTTCCTGCATCAAAGCAATCAGAAAATATCTTGAAGACAATAATGAACAGGTTGTTGTTTTAAGAGAACCTGGCGGCACGAACATTGGAGAGCAGATCAGACATGTTGTGCTGAATCCGAAGAATACTGAAATGGATGATGTTGCAGAAATGCTGTTGTATGCTTCCTCCAGAGCACAACTTTTTGCAGAGGTGATTAAACCTACTCTTGAAAGTGGTATAATAGTGATATGTGACAGGTTTATTGATTCTTCAGTAGCATACCAGGGCTATGGGAGAGGGCTTAAAATAGATGATGTTTATCAGGTCAATCTGACAGCGATACAGAATAGATTACCTGATGTGACGTTCTTTATTGATATTGATCCTGAAACCTCATTGAGGAGGCGATTCAATGAATCAGAGACTGACAGGCTGGAGAATGAAAAAATGCAGTTTCATGAGAAAGTATACAGAGGATATCTGGAATTATGTCAGCAGCACGGCAATCGAATAAAAAAAATAGATGGTAGCGGAAGTTTACAGGATATATCAGATGCAATGATAGAAGAGATTAAAAAAATAGTTAGAGGGAGATAATAATGAAGCTTGTTTTTGCAATAGTACATGACGAAGATGAAATCGAAGTAATGAAATCTTTAAACGAAGAGGGCTTTAGCGTCACTAAATTATGTTCTTCTGGAGGCTTTTTAAGAGCAGGGAATGTCACTTTACTTGTTGGAGTGCCTTCTGAAAAAGTAGATGAAGTCATTTCAATAATCAAGGCGAAATCAAAAAGCAGAAAGAAACTGATTAATTCAGCCAATGTCCCGGCCATGGGAGTGGCGATGACGGCTGGTTATCCGGTTGAAATCACTCTGGGTGGAGCAACTATATTCGTGGTTGATGTTGAGAAATACGACAAGGCTTAACGGGTATGATTTCATTTTCTGACATAGTGGGAAGAGATGCAGTAAAAAACAGTATCATAAATATGTTGGACTATGATAAATTATCTCACGCCTATATCCTGACCGGACCCAGTGGTTCAGGTAAAAAAATCTTTGCAAAAGCACTTGCTAATGCAATTCTATGTAACCATTCAAATCATGGGATTCCTTGCATGAATTGTGTACACTGCAAAAGTGCAGTATCTGATGGTATCACTGAGTTATATCAGTTGCAGACTGAAGGAAACACTATCAAAGTTGACGAAGTAAGACAAATTCTTAAATCCATGTCATTGAGACCGACACAAAGCAATAAAAAAGTATATATTATTTTTGACGGAGAAAAAATGACCGTTCAAGCTCAGAACAGTTTGCTGAAGACGTTTGAAGAACCTCCTCATTATGGACATATTATCATCACAGTCAACAATGAGGATTCAATTTTACCGACAATCATGTCAAGGGCTTCTGTGATTAACATAGGAATGAACACAAAGGAGGAAGTAGTCGGTTTTCTTAAAAAGCGCTATGACGATAACGAACTGATTGAACTGGCCAGTGATTATTCTGAAGGATGTATCGGTAAAGCCCTGACTATTATCTCGTCTGAAAAATTCAAACAGACAAGAGAGTTTTCATGTGAATACGCCGAACAGCTGATTAATAAGAATGAAAAGAAATGCTTCAGCTTAGTAAAGGAAGTCAACAAGGATAACCTTGATGATTTCATGTCAGTCATCATTAAGATTTTCAAAGACATGGTTGTTTTCAAGAGTACCCAGAATGACATCTTCTTGATTAATAAAGATAAAAAGGTTATGATAAATAACGGCATCAATAAATATAACATCAATACACTGCTGAATGTGGCGTTTATATTAGAAGATACCGTAAACAGATTAAAGCAGAATGCATCAGTAAAAAGTGCCTTGGATGGCATGACTGTAAAAATATTGGAGGAGTTTATCAATGATTAAGGTAACTGGCGTCAGATTTAAGAACGTTGGAAAGATTTACTACTTTGCACCAGGGAATCTTGATCTTCAAAAAGATGACCATGTCATCGTGGAAACCGCACGTGGTATAGAGTTCGGGACAGTTGTCCTGGTCCCAAGAGAAGTTGAAGATAAAGAAGTGGTATCCCCGTTAAAAGAGGTAATCAGAATAGCAACACAGGAAGACTGTGATAGGGTAAAAGAGAATCAGATTAGAGAAAGAGAAGCTTTTGCTGCTTGCCTTGAAAAAATAAGGCAGCATAAAATAGAAATGAAACTGGTTGATGTAGAATATACCTTTGATAATAATAAGATTCTATTCTATTTTACAGCGGAGGGCAGAGTTGATTTTCGAGAGCTTGTCAAAGATCTTGCCAGCATTTTCAGAACAAGAATTGAACTTAGACAAATCGGTATCCGAGATGAAGCTAAGATTCTAGGAGGGGTTGGCATCTGTGGAAGAGCATTATGCTGCAACACATTTCTTGATGAATTTCAACCTGTTTCCATTAAAATGGCAAAAGATCAGAGTTTATCACTCAATCCCACTAAGATTTCAGGAATCTGTTCGCGATTGATGTGCTGCCTTAAATATGAGCATGAAGCTTATCAGGAACTGCTGGATCAGACGCCTAGTGCCGGTTCCATTGTGAAGACAGAAGACGGGCAGGGAGAGATTCTTTCCGTCAGTCTGCTAAAAGGAAGAATAAGAGTCAAGATTCCAAAGAAAGACGATATTGAAATCAAAGAATACTCTTTGAAAGACGTAAAAATCATCAGATGGGCCAGAAATGCGAAGAACAACGCCCTAATCATTGATGAGGACGAAGATAAAATAAAAAAACTGGAAGATTGATTTTATAAAAAGTCTACTATATAATATTATTAATAAACTCGGAGGTGTACAAAATGGCTTATAAAATTTCTGATGCTTGCATCAACTGTGGCGCTTGTGAAAGCGAATGTCCAACCAATGCAATTACAGCTGGTGACAGTACCTATATCATAGATGCTGATACTTGTATTGATTGCGGCGCTTGTTTTGATGTTTGTCCTGTAGAAGCACCACAACCAGAATAGAAAAATCAAAGATTGATTCAAGCAGGCGGACATGATTTCGCCTGTTTTGTTTATGGAGGTAACAATGACATTCATGGAAAAGGAAATCAATGAGCAGCCAGATGTTCTAGCACTGCTGCTCGATAAAAGTCTTTCAAAAGCAGAGGAGTTATGTAAGGAAATAAAAAAAAGAAATATTAATTTTGTCTACATTGCCGGCAGAGGGACATCAGATAATGCCGGTGTTTATATCAAATATATATTAGAAACATATGCCAAAATGCCAGTGGCGCTGGCCGCTCCCTCAGTGATTACACTGTATCACGGAAAGCCTGACCTGAAAGACTGCCTGGTCATCGGAATATCTCAGTCTGGAGAAGCGTTGGATGTTCTGGAGGTCATCAAACTGGCCAATGAACAAGGAGCTGTCACTCTCTCAATTACAAATTACGATGAAAGTCCTTTAGCAAAGCTTGCAGCCTATCATTTCAACTGTTTTGCCGGAGAAGAAAAGTCAGTAGCGGCTACAAAAACTTTTACCTCGGAAATGTTCATAGGAGCAATCATTACAGCGGCTTTATCAGATAATGATGAACTGACCAGGTGGATTCATGAAATCCCGGGAAAAGCAAAAAAATATATCAGTGAATATGTGATTGACATAAATGCTGTCAACAGCCTCAAAGATGAAAACGAGTGCTTTGTCATGGCAAGAGGAATGAATTATCCCATTGCCTTGGAAGCGTCTCTGAAAATACAGGAAACCTGCTATGTTCGTGCAAGGGCTTATTCCTTATCTGATTTTTATCATGGGCCCTTTGCCATGCTGCAGGATCAGACCAATGTCATCATGATTGCTCCGGAAGGCGAATCAATCAATGACACACTTGACATGGTTCAGAAACTTAATGCCGTCGGCTGTAAAGTCATTTCATTTACCAATAATAAAATGATTAAGGACTGCAGCACTCACAATATTGAAATTTATAATGATATGAACGACTTCGAATCGCCTATAATCAACGCAATAGCAATTCAGCGATTTGCATTGAAACTGTCACTTGCAAAAGGGCTTGATCCAGATCACCCAAGAAATCTGAGAAAGGTAACATTGACTAAGTAATGGAACAATATTTTGAAAAAGAACCTTCTGTCAAAAGTGAAGAGAAAAAAATAAGATTGAATCTTTTCAGCCATCAGTATATCTTCACCACAGACAATGGGGTGTTTTCAAAAAATGATGTCGATTATGGTTCATTAGCTCTAATTAAAGCTTTTCTTGAAGAAAAGAGATCAGATATTCATCTGCTTGATTTAGGCTGCGGGTATGGACCAGTCGGAATTATAGTTTCAAAGGAATCAGATAATATCAAGGTCGATTTCTGTGATATTAACAGCAGAGCAGTGGAGTTGACTAAAAAAAACATCAGTGAAAATCACATTAAAAACACAGTGGTGATGCAGTCAGACGGATTTTCAGAAGTTGACATGAAATATGATGTCATACTACTGAATCCACCAATCAGAGCAGGAAAACAGACTATCTTTAAACTTTATGAAGACAGTGTCAGTCACCTTAGAGAAAACGGCACTTTCTTCATTGTCATTCAAAAAAAACAAGGAGCTAAAAGCAGCATGGAAAGGCTTCTTTCACTTTATGGTAATTGTGAATGTATTAAGAGAGATAAAGGTTATATGGTATATAAGTCAGTATATAGTATATAATAAATAAAAAAGGAAATTTATGAGAGTATACGCTTTAGTAGGACCACCAGGAACAGGAAAAAGCCATAAATCCACCATGCTGGCAAGTGACATGGGAATTGACTATATCATTGATGACGGGCTTTTAATCGGTGGAAATAAAGTGATTGCAGGTACCAGTGCCAAGGCAGAAGCGACTAAAATCGCTTCAGTGAAAAGAGCACTTTTTTTTGATGAAGCGCATCGTAAAGAGGTTTCCAAATCAATTAAAATAAACAAAGTCGAAAGCATTCTGCTTCTTGGCACTTCTGATAAAATGGTGATGGAAATAGCGAGAAAACTTGATCTGGATGATATTCAGCGAATCATATATATACAGGATATCTCAGAACAGGCTGAAATCAGCAAAGCGCTTGCCAGCAGAAAAGAAAAAGGGAAGCATGTCATTCCCGTTCCTACTTTTGAAATCAAAAAGGATTTCAGCGGCTATCTTCTTGATCCTTTATATGTGTTCAGAAGAAAAGGAAGCAATAATTATGTATCTGAAGGGAGTAAGACCATTGTCAGACCTACTTTCAGTTTTCTGGGAAACTATACGATTTCCAATAACGCCTTGTATCAGATTTCCAATTATGTGGCAAGTACAGTCAAAGGGTATGAAGGAATGACTCGTTTTCGAATCATCAAGAAAGAAGGAGGAATCAGCATAGATATGAGTATCACGGTTGATTACCAGTACCCGATTTTTGATGTCATGAAAGAAATACAGAAAAAAGTCAGGGATACCATTGACCGGCTCACAGCGCTTCACCTGACCAGTCTTGATATCACCGTCAGACAGATTATCATTGATAATGAGATTTATCCATAATTCTTATTTGAAATTTCCATAAGAAACAAATTTTTCTATGGTTCTCGGCACAGCATCTTCTGAGTTTTTCCAGGATGCTTTTTCATTTCGATGGTCAAATTTCTGAGCAAACCACTGCACTTCATCCAGAATGCGGTCCATATTGTCCATCATCAATGTGTTGATATCAAGTGTGAACTGGGCGAGCTGTCTGGTTGACAGATATTTTTTTGCGGATTTAAACAGCATGTTGTAATGTCTCAGACAGAACCCTTTAGAATTTTTGACCTTTTCCCTGAATTCCTCATCCTTGAAATACATCCAGAACAGAACATCAAAATAGCGGTCCATGGTCGTGTCCATTCTGTCGCAGATTTCACATTTTCCTTCCAGCTGATCAAGAAACTGTGTCGCATCATCAATGAATCTGGTGGTGGCAGTACTCTTTTTAGTTACCTGATTGGCAAGATTGGATAGTGCACCTGTGTTACTGTCACTTTCGATGGCTTTCTTGCTTTTTTCAAACATCTTTTTATATAAATTCATCTGAATCTGTATATGTGTATCAAGCACCAGAGACAATCCGAGTACGTTCATTCTTCTTGTATAAAGCATCTGCCAGTGTCTTCGGCAGAATCCTTTTTCATTGGTAGTGACTCTGGTATCAGGTTCCATACTGGACGGTCCCAGAATAAATTCGATTGATTTGTTTTCAAGATCCTTTTCCAGTGTACAGACCGGACATTCGCAATTTGTATTAAAAGCATCATTGACCGGAATCATATATATTTTTTCTTTCATGGTAAATACTCCTGTTCATTAATGCTATAATTATACCATAGTATGAAGGAGCAGCCATTGAAAAACACAACAGTTATCATAAAAGACCTGAAACACTTTGACATTGTAAAGACGCTTGAAAGCGGTCAGTGCTTCAGATGGGAAAAGAAAGACGACAGGCAATTTGTCGGGACTGCTTATCATAGAACCATCAGTATTGGACAAATAGGCAATGACATCTATATTGACAATACCAATGAACATGATATGAAGTATATCTGGACCCCATATTTTGATCTTGACAGAGATTATGAGAAAATAATTAGAGTATTGTCTGAAGATGACATCATGAAAAAAGCCATAGAGTTTTCCGGAGGAATTCATCATCTGCGGCAACAGCCGTTTGAAACCTTGATTACATTTATCATCTCTTCAAACAACAATATACCAAGAATTAAAAAAATCATTAAGAAACTTTCTGAAGATCATGGGGAAGGTATCGAGTACAGTAAGGATATCCATTACTCTTTTCCTTCCGCCGAGAAACTGGCTGCTTCTAAGAAGCAGGAGATTGACACCTGCAAAGCAGGTTTTCGATGCTCATATATACATAAAACCGCTATGATGGTACATGAACTGAAATATGATTTCAGACAGTTGGCAGTCATGCCTTATCTTGATGCAAGAGAAAGCCTGAAACAGTTTGCCGGTGTGGGGGATAAAGTAGCAGACTGTGTGCTTCTTTTCACAGGAATGAAAACAGAAAGTTTCCCTGTTGACGTCTGGGTGAAGAGGGTGATGGAAGACCTTTATCTTACAAAAGACACCTCTCTTTCAGAGATTAATCAGTTTGGCAGAGATAAATTCAAGGAATATGCGGGATTTGCCAATACCTATCTTTTTAACTATATCAGAAATATGGAATAACTTATTTGTTTTTCAGGAACCACACCATTTTTGATGCTTTGTTGGTCAGAATCGTATCAATCCCTCTTCTGATATATTCTTCTGCTTCAATCTCATCATCCGCATAAAACAGATTACATATCATACCGAGCTCCTTGGCTTTTCTTATCATATCATCAGAAACATTTCTGAAAAACTGAAGACGCTGACACTGATACAGTTTTGCATAATAGAGGATTTCTTCGCTCTGCTGAGCCTCAAGGCAGGCTCTTTCCAGGTGAGGGGCATATCTTAATGAATATTCAAGCACCTTTTTTTCACCGGCAAGATAAATCATGTGGTCGACATGATACAATTTTGACAGTTCACTTATTTTTTTCACTACCGATCCGTCTTCACCGGGATCATAAATATGAATATTCATCATAATCAGTCCTGCGCATGATTCAAATACCTCATCAAGTGTAGGCATTCTGACACCTTTCCACTCCTCACTCAGATATACACCTGCATCTTCTTTTCTGATTTCATCCAGCGTTAGATCGGCGATGTTTCCTTTACCGGTAGTGGTTCTGTCAATGGATACATCATGGCAGACAACAATATGCCCATCTTTAGTCACCCGTAAATCGAACTCTATTTCATCAGCACCGGCTGCTATGGCAGCCAGAAACGCAGGTATGGTGTTTTCAGGACAGGCATGAGAAAATCCTCGATGCGCACAGATACGAGGGTAAGTATATTGATGAATATTCCTGACAAGGTGACCGCCTTGGCGGTATAATTCCGGTCGTCTGAAAGACTCAATGATTTCTCTTGAAGAAAGCTTAGCAAGACCATGTGCCAATGGCCGTAATCTTTTTTGCACAGGGTTCAAGTCTGTTACGAAGAGTCCGGTTTTCTGTTCGGCTTTCAATATTGCCATTCCTTCCGGAGAAGAAATCTGTGAGAAACCTCCTTTTTGGCTTTCTTCACCCATGGAATAGGAGGCTCTGATGATAAAACACTCACAATCAAGTGCTCGCTGATTTACCTGTATTTCAAGGACACGGCTGTCTTCACTCCGCTGATAGGAAGGAACCAGGATGATATCTGGTGTCAGGGAAGCAAGATATTCAAAGTATTCACTGAAATAAAGCTCAAAACAGGTAGCAAAGGAATATCTCACCTTGTCAACTTCAATGATTATCGCTTCGTTTCCTTCTTTAAGACCCATGGAATACTTTTCAGGATAGGCCAGGTGTGTCTTTTTATAAATGGCTTTAATTTCCCCTTGATTTGTGATGAAAACAGTGGCATTAAAATAGTCGCTGTCTTCTCTAATGACCATATTTACAGCAATGTGCGTGTGATTGTTTTTAGCTGCTGAAATCAGAGTAAAAAGATAATCTTCATTGTGTTTTTCTATATGGGATTTTATTTCTTCCATATCACTCATTCCGGCACAGTTTGAATATTCAGGTAGTACCAGAAGGTCAATATCACTTATTTCTTCTTCTGCCATTTGCTTGATCTGGCTGATAACTTTTAAAGTCTGTTCATAGTTTTTCGGGTATTCTGG
>JAFGUQ010000262.1 GCA_016938455.1 Clostridia bacterium | reverse complement strand
GTTCTGTGAGGGGCAGCAGCTACTCCTCGCTTGATGTGATAAATATTAAGAAAGGGAAAGAGTAGTGGGCTGTCTACTCGACGGAAAAATGGCAGCACTTTCGTTTTCAATCACAGAAATATTCGGATTCAGTTACGATCAGCAGCTAATCCATAAGAATGTCAGCGGTATCGACTGTTCTAAAAAATACATTCTGACAGATGATAAAGGATCAGAAATTGCTGCGGACTTCAAAAAAGCAGAAAAAAGCAGCCTGATTATCGAATTCACTGACTCGCTGGCATCATATCAGACAAACACTTATTATCTGCAGGAAAAGAAATCGGAACTTCCCGCAGAACTTCATGCTAATAAAAGAACTGGCGACTGGGTAATCACCAACGGGTTAATCTCTTTATCCATTCCCCGCTCAGGTATTTATGAAACCGATGTTCCTGGTCCAATCATTAGTTTCACAAACAATAAGCTCACACCTGATTTCACCACAGCGATTTCCAACTGTAAAAAAGCAGTGATTAAGACAGCTGTTTCAAAAGGAAGAGCTAGCAAAACAGTCACACTCAATTATCTTTTTGATAAAGGGGAGTATCATTGTACTATCAGAATGGTAAGAGGGGCAAACGAACTGATCATCACTGAAAAGTTCAAAGGTAATCATACAATGATTTCCATGAGTATCAAACAGTTCAGAGGGGAAAGAGCTTTTGTCAGAATGCATACTCCTGACTATTTAAAAGGTGAGAAAAGTGAAGACTGGGAAAGGCTTGATTTTACACTGGAAAATGAACACGATGTGATTGCCCGAATAAAACCTTTTTTCGGCTGGGGAAAAGATGATACTCCTTTACTTTCACTTTATGACAAGAAACATGTGATTTCAATAGTAGGAGCCTATGCTTCAAAATGGAGTCATGGAGAAGATAATAAGCTGATTGTCAATAATGACCAGACGATTGAAGCCGATATCAGCAACGGAAAAAGATGCTGGGTACTGTCGATTGATTCTATCAATGATGATCGTAAAGAAATCAAGGAAATCAGTCCGAGGAGAATAGGCTATCAGGACAATCTGACAGGAACAACAATGATTCACTGCACATATCGGGCAGAAAGACTGGCTTCCATTTACAATGGACCTGATCTTGATAAATATAGTCGATGGATTTTTGATTATGAAAACATGGACAGTATGGAATATCCTGGTCTCTTGATTAAAAAAGGAGAAATTCGCGAAGTCCGTCAAAAACTGGAAAAATTTGAATGGTTCAGGCAAACGATTCTTCAGCATAACGGATTTGATGAATTTCTGGATGATAAAGCCGGGTATTATCTTGCTACAGGAGAAAGTAAGGTCGCTTTCGATTCAATGGCTGCGATTGAAAAATGGTTTGATGTCAGAATGAGCATGTTTCATCAGTTCGGATATGCTTTTCATGATCTTGTTGCCATTGCTTTTACCAGACCTTTTCGAAATGCAGTGATTGATTTTGATCTGATTGCATATGATAACAGCATCAGTGACATAGTAAAAAAAAGAGTTATACAGAAGATTGTTTATCTTCTGTACTGCATGGCTGATAATGATTATTGGCCTGACAAGATAAAATCAGGTTTCGGAAAAGGAAACGTTAATTTCCACAGTGATTATTTTACTGCATTCGGGATTGGTGCCTGTCTTATCAAAGGTCATCCTTTAAGCGATCAATGGATACAGTATGCAAGACTTCAGTTTGAACTTGATCTTAAACGATGCATTAATAAGAGCTATGCTTTTGTTGAAGCACCGAATTATCAGGCATACACACTGATGTATTACTCGTTTTTCATACAGACATACAAAAACAGAGGGATTTGTCAGTTTTTTGAAAGCAGAAAGTTAAAGGGAACATTCAGTTACCTTGCTGATTTACAGACTCCTGAAGACCCGAGAATGGGAATCTGTATGATACCAAGCCTTGGAGATACTGATATTAATTATCATTCTCAGCAGCTTCAGGTCGTCTTTGCCTATGCTGCCAAGTTTACCAGAGACATCGATCCTGTATTTTCAAGAAAGATGATGACTGCCTTTCAAAAAGCAGGAGAAATTGGGATTGTTCCAATGGTAGACAGAAACTGCGCTTTTAAGTATGGATTATGTCTTGTTGATATTTTCTTAGAAGGAGAAGAAAATCCGAAATGGAAAGATATAGCCTATGAAGGATTGGGAACCATTTCAAGAACAAAAAATTTAGATGGATATCTGCTGGTAAAATCAGGTTATTTCAATGAACATTATGACCATGATGAAGGAAGTCTTATCTTTTATGCAAAAGAAACACCGATTTTGATTGACTATGGGACGCAGTATAACCCTCCTGTTGACCAGTCTTTCTTGCACAATCGTATCAGTATAAGAGAAAAAAGCGACTTGACCAGACAAAGGGGACAAGTCACTATGTTCAAAGGGAACAAAGAAACATCAGTTACCTCCTTTTTATACCCGATGACTACAGTACAGGAATGGCCGAAATGGCCTCCCAGAGACAGGGACTTTTCATACAGATTACTGAAAACACCAGTCACTATTGATCCTGTATCATGGGAAAGGACTGTTTTCTACCTTAAGGAACTGGATGCTTTATATATCACTGATGACATCAGCGGGAATCAGAAAACACAGTTTGACCTTCAAATTCTAGCAAAAAGCTATGATAAGGCCAATAACTTCTACAGATTCAACGGACCATATGGTGTGGATACCTTTACTTATATCCATGACAATGATTTAGAGGAAGTCAGAGTAGAAAGCTGGTCTCATGAAGGGCTGGATGAAAAGAGATGTGATGTTTTTGATGGTGACTGGCATGATTATCAGTGGATTTACAAAAAGGGATTGGCAAAAGGAGATGAAGAGAGCAGAATCCTGAGGATATTCAATAAAAGTGAGAAAACATCATATAAGGTGCTTGTCTTTGCTGGCAAAGAACCGTTTGACAGTGTTGATTTTTTAAATGACGGTAAAGTGATCATTATAAAACACTGTGATTCAGTACATATTGTGGCGTCTTCAAAACACCCTTTCGAGTTTTATTTTGAAGATATTCATTTCATAGGACAGTATCTGATGGTTACCAGAAAGGACCATCAGGTGAAAGTTAAATTTAATCTGGGAAGTCTGCTGGAAATAGATGGGAAAAGATATGATAGGAACATTTAAAAAACATACCATGTATCTGAAGTCAGGTGTTTCGAAACTTGATTTTAAACGAGTGTTTATCTGTGATGACAGAATATCAGCTGGAATCGGACTTCATGGGCTGACACAGATGTCATATCACGGAACACAACCGGTCAGCCGGAATGCCTATATTGTCAGAAGCCAGGAAAATGAAGCGTTTACATTTCATGTTAATCACAGAAAAGTAACCTTGAAGAATCTGTTCCTGTCTTCTTATGGCTTTTTGTGTGAAAACAATCATCATCTTCCGCTGCTTTACGGGTTTGCCAGCCACAAAAGCATTATTTTAATGACAAAAGAAGAGAAAGATGAACTTGAAGTTACTTTTGACGAAAGCAGTCTCTTTTCCAACGTACATGGAAGCAGAACATGGGATAAGGTTTTTGATAGCAATCAGCTCATTTATACGGCCCATGATCATTATGGGTTAAAAGAGTGGGTTGATGAAAACGGTTGTTTTCTGGTGAATATGAAAGACCATAACAGGTTATTCAGCACGGGAGAAGGAGTCGATGCCAATAACAGTGATGAGCCTTTAAAAGTGAATTATAGTCAAATATTGAAGGATGAAATGATTTTTGACAGTCATCTCTATATGACTGTTCACAGAATAAACAGCGGGACCACCTGCATTTCTTTTGGAGACAGTATGACTGATCTTCGAAAAGAAAGAAACAGAGTCAGCCATACCTACAGGCACATCATCAATCACCAGATCAGCAGATATGAAAAACTTCTAAGAAAACTTCCAATCATAAATTTTGACAAGTTCAATGCACTAAATGAAATGACAAAAATGATTCCGTTTTATGCTGAAAGTGTTAAGCTTTCAAACAAGAACATCATCAGGGCTTCTGCCAGTGACTATTACTGGGTATGGGGATGGGACAGTCTGGTTTCCTTAAATGAGTTTTCAAAATGGAATGACCTGTCTTATCAGAAAAAAGCAATTGAATTCTACTGTAAAAACAAATTAAAAGACGGAAGCATTCCACATCGCTGGAACCGTGATTTTTCAATTCTTCAATCAGGAAAGTTCGGATATACTGAATGCCTGTTTGCTTGCCTTGTTTTTGATGTGTACCTGAAAACAAAAAAGAAGAAAATTCTAAGCAAATACTACAATGACATACTGCAAATATTCTACGGTTTGTCAGAAAAGAAAAATCAGAAAGGATTTATCTGCGGATTGGGAGTTTATCCTGACAGCCCTCATAAACTGGGAAGAAACAATGAAAGCCTGGTAGCTATGGATAATGCAGCTTACTACCTGCTTAATAATATACTTAATGAAATAGCAGTCATTTTAAAAGACAAGGATATTATAAAGAAAACAGGAGAAAACATAGCATTCTATGACATGGAGTATTTGCCTTTGTTTTATGACAGCGAAAAACAGTCACTGAATGACCATGTTGATAAATCAAATCTGTTTAATGTGAAAACATATCCGTCCTACTCATATATTGCAAATTATAACCGTTACGGGCAACTTCTTTACTACACGAAACTTAAAGAAATCAGTCAGTTTTTCGTTAAGGAGTATATGGTACCAAATGGAGTCAGGAACCTGCCTGTCAATGATGTCAATGTGTTATCTGAACCCATTCATAATTCATGGTATCCTCACTGGGATATATATGTGCTGAAATACCTGCGTCTTGCAGGAAGAAGAAGTGCCGTTAAGGGCTATCTTGACAGCTTGACATCCATGTGGGAACGCTGTGCCTGTATCATGGAACTGCTTGATTTAAGAGAATCATCTGAGAATGACGGAAGAATGTGGCAGGGACATGGACAGCCATGGAATCTGAACTGCGCTACTGCAGTATATAAAACAGTTTTTGACAGTGTGGTAGGTATTATCTGGGAACATGATTTTCTGACAGTCATGGAAAACGGCATAGGATACCATATGAATGTGAACCAGCTTAAAATGGGAACGAAAACTGTCAATGTGGAGATAAACAAAGGGACTTCTGTCATTCCTAAAATCACAATCAACAAAAAAGAAATCATGGGTTCGCTGAAGTTACCTGCTAAATGGTTTAACAGCAGAAACAATACCCTGGTGGTTGATTATGATAATGAACAGCAGAATTATCCGGTCATTTTGGAATCATGGCTGACTGAAATTAAAAACATCTCAATCACAGATAAAACACTGACTGCAAATGTAGAGTCAGAAGATGAAGGAAAACTGCTTGTTTTTTCAAAGCAAAAACCTGTGGTTTTGTTTAATGGGAATGATATGGATATAAAAGAGTATGGCAATGACCGGTATCTGGTGATTTTTACCGGAAAAGGAGAGCTGAAAGTATGGGAAAAAGAGAAATAACTGTTGGATATAGTGGAGAAATAAAAGGAAATGACAGCTTTTGTCTTCAGAAAGCAGTGGACTTAATTCATAAAGAAGGTGGCGGTAAGGTCATTATCACCGATGGGAATTATGAGATGTATAACTCTTTGCATATCCGTTCCAATGTCCATGTCATCGGAGAAAAAAAGGCAGCACTCATCAAAGGGAATATCATCAGAGATGATATCGACGGATATCTCGGTTACGGACATACTGATGTGTTTGTAAAAAACGCTGAAAAATTCAGAAAAGGAATGGGGATCTATATCACCGATGACAGATCATGCTGTTTTTATGATACAGTGGCCACCATAACAGGAATTGAAGGAAACAGGTTATTACTGGACACACCGCTAAACCATGACTTTGGTGAAAAGTATCAGGGGGTGGTCCATACCTCTTTTCCTGTAGTTTCATTTGTGAACTGCACTGATGCTTCAATTAAGAATATATCCATCAAGGGGAACAGTGGAAACAATGTATATTGCGGAGGATGCCGTGCCGGAGCAGTCTATATGCTGTTAAGCAGAAACATAAAAGTGAGTGAACTTGACATACAGGATTATAACGGTGATGGCATCAGCTTCCAACAGTGCATTAACATAAAAATAAAAAACAACACGATTAAAAACAATAAAGGAAGTGGCATTCATCCTGGAAGCGGTTCTGTATCATCGTTGATTGAGAATAATGTTATCTGTGATAATAAGGAAGACGGAATTTTCTATTGTCTGAGGGTAAGCTTCTCTACAGCAATCGAGAATACCATTACCGGAAACAGGCGCAATGGGATTTCAATAGGTCATAGGGACATTAAACTGGATATTCAAAAGAACAGTATTGAGAATAACAGCGATCATGGCCTGTTTTTCAGAGAAGAAAAACTCTGCGGTGATGATTCTATCATTAAAAAGAATAAGTTAACCGGTAATGATCTTAGCTATCTGGAACCTCCTATTAATACTGTCATTCAGGATAATGAAGGAATTGAAGATTTCTTATCTGCCGAAAAGGAGATAAAAGCAGGATATAAAGCATATCATAAGGGGCAGGATGACAGGCATCTGATGCTCGGACGGGAGAAATAAATGCTGATTGATTTAAGTGTAAAAGTAACTAAGAGCATGTTTGAAAATGCTGCTGCAAATGAAAAACTGGCTTCTTTTGGCCACTTAGGGACTCATTTTGATGTCATGAATAAGGAGTTTCCACTGAGTTTCACAAAAAGGAAAGGCATTTTGTTTGATGTCAGAAGCATCTCAGAAAGAGACATCACAGAACATGACATCAATATCAATATGGTTGAACAGGAAATGTTTGTTGTTTTCTATTCGGGATTTATTGAGAAAACAGCCTATGGTACTAAAGAGTATTTTAAGGAACATCCACAGCTGTCCGATAGTCTTATTGATGAATTGATAAAAGCAAAGATCTCGCTTGTTGGTGTGGATTTTGCAGGAGTCAGACGAGGAAAAGAACATACACCTAAAGACCAGTATCTGGCTGACAGAGGAATTTTTGTTATAGAGAACCTCATTAATCTTGGCGAAATAGTCAGAAATGAAAAAGTAGGAAAATTTGAAGCTGATATTTTTCCGGTCAATTATGAAGGACTGACAGGGCTGCCGTGCAGAGTGATTGCCAGGACATAATAAAAGACAGAAAAAAGAGACTGTGTAGGGTAAGAAATAATAAATATAATAATTACGGGGTTAAATTTTCAGTCTCTCAAAATAATATTAAATAATCTATATTCAATAAGGAATATAAATGAAAAATCCTATGATTATCATATACCAAATGAGATTAAGTGTAAAGGATATTTATTAAAAAAGACAAAGAAAAAAGAGGCTAGTTTTGTAAGGGATTAAAGATATGATAAATACGGGGATTTGATAATAGCCTCTTTCTTCATAATTATACCCGACATCTTTTTGTTAAAACAAAAAAATAAATAAATTTCAAAAAAATATTTTTCATGATTTTTATCTGCAGACAAGAAAAAAGAGACTG
>JAFGUQ010000261.1 GCA_016938455.1 Clostridia bacterium | reverse complement strand
GATGTGTTGAAAAGTGTTTTAAAAGCGGATTCTCAGAGAATCAGAGAAACTTTGGATGAGATTGACAAAAACACATTCAATAATATTATCGGGAAACTGCTTGAAGCTAAAAAAATATATATTCTTGGAGTCAGGAGTTCCGCAGCACTGGCTATGTATCTTGGGTTTTATTTCAACCTCATTTTTGATAATGTGCATCTGGTACAGACCATCAGTGCAAGTGAAGTGTTTGAACAGATATTGAACATAGAAGAAGGTGATGTCATGATTGGCATCAGTTTTCCACGATATTCAAAAAGAACATCAAAAGCAATGGAGTATTCAGGTAAAAAAGGTGCTTATGTGGTAGCGATCACTGACAGTGTTAACTCATCAATTGCTAAATGGGCAGACAGCACGTTGATTGCAAGAAGTGCGATGACATCGTTTGTCGATTCGCTGACAGCTCCTTTGAGTGTAATCAATGCTCTGATTGTGGCTGCAGGGCTTAAAAGAGAAGATAAAGTCATGAATACGCTTACTTCACTAGAAACCATCTGGGATGAGTACCAGGTATATGAAAAAGAAGATTTAAAAGGAAATAAGAATGAGTAAATATGATGTGATAGTCATTGGTGGAGGAGCAGCTGGAATGATGGCTGCTTCTCGTGCTTCGAAGAGAAATAAAAAAGTTCTGCTGGTTGATCAGAAAGACAAGCTGGGAAGCAAAATCCTAATTACCGGAAAAGGAAGATGCAATATTACAAACGGATGTGATATTGAAGACATCATAAAAAACACTGTCAGAAACAGCGCTTTTCTATATTCATCCATTTACACTTTTTCAAATATGGATATTATCAAGTACTTTAACGATAATGGACTGGAAACGAAAGAAGAGCGCGGTAAGCGTATATTTCCAGCCTCTGACAAAGCTTCCCATGTCAGAAATGCCATGCTGAATGACATTCGTAAAAGCGGTGTTGATATAAGATATAATACAAGAGTGTCAGCACTACTCATTGAGAATGGTGTTATTTCAGGAATAAAAACTGATGAGGGAGACATTTTCGAATCTGCTTCTGTCATTGTCGCTTGCGGTGGCAAGTCCTATCCAATGACAGGAAGTGATGGCAGCGGATTTCTTCTTGCAAAGAATGCAGGTCATCATGTGACAGCTTTACAAGCTGGCCTGACGGGATTGAACTGTAAAGAACACTGGACTCAGGATGCCATGGGAATCACACTGAAGAATGTGACTTTGACTGCAGTTTATGATAACAGAAAACTCTACAGTGACATCGGTGAGATGATTTTTACTCATTTTGGTGTTTCCGGGCCGCTGGTATTGACTGCAAGCCGATATTTTCTTGATACAGGATTTGATAAAGCATCGGTGATTATTGATTTGAAACCAGGTCTTTCTGATGAAAAACTGTATGACAGGATAGGAAGAGACCTTCTCGAAAATTCAAAAAAGAAATTCGAGAATTCACTTCATAAACTGCTGCCCAGCAATTTGATTGATCCTGTGATTTCCCTGTCGGGCATTGACCGGGAAAAACAGTGCAGTCAGATAACAAAGGAAGAAAGAAACAGACTGGTATATACTTTGAAAAACCTGACATTGAAAGTACAATCGGGAAGAGGATTTGATGAGGCTATCGTGACTGTCGGCGGTGTTGACACTAAGGAAATCAATCCTTCTACCATGGAATCAAAGCTTGTTAAAGGACTGTTTTTTGCTGGTGAGATAATTGATATCGATGCATTGACAGGAGGATTTAATCTCACCATTGCTTTTTCAACAGGCTATCTGGCAGGAGATAACGCATGATATATATATCTGATTTAGACGGTACATTATTAAATGACAACGCTATGCTATCTGATTTTACAATCGACACGATAAGAAAATTGAATGAATCCGGTATTAAATTTACCATTGCGACAGCAAGATCATATTATACAGCCAGGTCATTAATTGAGCAGCTGGATTTGAAATACCCGTGTATTTTAAGAAACGGATCAATGATCATCGATCCTGTTTCTAAAAAAACCATTTATTCAAAAATGATGGATTACCAGCTAGGTGTTGATATCATTAATGATTTAAAGAAATTCAATCTGAATCCGATTGTTCACTGTCATATTGATGATCAGGAATATGTTGAATATATGAGCATAGAAAATGAAGGAGAAGCCTACTATATTAATTCCCGGCTTGAAAGCCATGACAAAAGATTAAGAAAAGTGAACAGTTATCAGTATCATGACAATTGTTCATTTGTCTCAATTTGCAGCATACAGACAGGCCATGAGAATCATTTTGATTTGTTGAGTGATAAATACAATGACCAATGTGTCATTCATACCTATAAAGACAGTTATTCAGGATTTTCGTGGCTTGAATTCAATTATATTGGTGCAAGTAAAAAGACAGCCAGCGAATATTTAGTCAACTATCTGAATGAAGACGGTTATATTGCATTCGGGGATGCAAGCAATGATCTTGATATGCTGAAGCATGCTAAAAAAGCATATATTCCAGCACAGTCATATCTTCATTTATCCGGATATCCCTTTGATTTAATCGAAAACAACAACAAAGATGGTGTATGCCGCTATCTGGCTGACAGGCATTTGAAATAATTTATTGTGAAAACCGTACATTTTATATATAATTAAATAAAAAAGTGAGAGTAGCATGGAAATACAGGATACTGGCAGTAAGGATGTTGCAAAAGCAGCAATAAGAATGTCGATGACATCAACAATGGAAGAAGAAAAATCTTTAAAATCGGATTATTTAAATAAATCAATAAGGACAGTAGCGGTTAATTTTGGAGGTGAATTCATCTCATCAGTGATGAAGATTATTGAACGGGCTGTTGTCGCTTCAAAAAGAGAAGGTGTGATATCAGACTGTCATCTTGAAGAAGGTGCAGTTGCCGGTGCAGCCAGAGAAGCACTCAGCCAGATCATGAATAAAGCGATCGGATGTAATGTAGGCGGGAAAATTGCAATTGCCAGATACAATGATCATGTCAGTGTGGCAGTTTTTACAGCCATTGGTGTGCTTCATTTAAATGAAGTTTCAATCGGCATGGCACACAGAGCATTATAGGAAGGGGACATTAATGACGTTTCAAATTGCAATAGACGGTCCGGCAGGATCGGGAAAAAGCACCATGGCGAAGATTCTTTCAAGAAAACTAAATGCGATTTATCTTGACACTGGTGCCATGTACAGAACTGTCGGTTTAAAAGCTGTCCAATCAGGAATCGATACAAAAGATGAAAAAGCATTGGCAGACATGATGAAAAACATAGACATTACCATTGCATTTGAAAATGAGGAACAGGTGATTTATCTTGATGGAGTCAATGTAAATGGAAACATAAGAACAGCTGAAATTTCTGTAGCCGCATCCAATGTGGCAGTTTTCCCTGTAGTCAGACATAAGATGGTTGAGATGCAAAGAAAAATAGCCAGTTGCAACAATGTTGTCATGGACGGCAGAGATATTGGCACTTTTGTACTCCAACAGGCAAATTTCAAGTTTTTTCTGACTGCTGATGCTGAGGAAAGAGCGAAAAGAAGATGCTTGGAAATGAAGGAAAAGAAGATGGATGCTGATTATAAGAGTATTCTTGAAGATATAAAATACAGAGATAATAATGACTCGAGCAGAGCCTTTGCACCGCTTAAAAAGGCGGATGATGCTATTTTAATTGATACTACTTTTTTAAATATTGACCAGGTAATAAATAAGATGATGGAGTATATTGATGGAAAACAAAGCAATTAAACTTTTTGTCAGAGGACTGTTCAGAGTTCTTCTGAAAATAGTTTTCAGAGTCAAATATATTGGAGAAAAAAGTTTTCCCGATGAAGGACCATATATCATATGTTCAAATCATATTTCAATGGTCGATATTCCTATTTTAGCTTGCTTTGCCAAAGGAGACAGATGGATTTATTTCATGGCTAAAAAGGAATTTTTCAGTAAACCTTTTACTAAATGGCTTTTCACAAAAATGTCTGCATTCCCTGTGGACAGGGGAAATGCTGACATTGTCAGCATCAGAACTGCAACCAGATATCTGAAAGGCGGTAACCTGCTTGGCATTTTTCCTCAAGGAACCAGAAGCAAAGCGGATGATGCGCTTCCTGGCAGAAAAGGACCTGCCATGTTAGCCTCATTGACCGAAGCGAAAATCATTCCGGTACTAATTGAAGGACAATTCAAATTCAGATCTAAAATAAAAGTATATATTGGAAAACCTTTTGATCTCGGCATGAAAATGAAAACAAAATACAGTAAACAGGTCTATCAGGATAAAAGTCAGGAAATCATGAAAGCCATTTATGCTCTACCGGAGGTGTATTGATTTGATTGTAACCGTAGCAAAAAGCACTGGTTTTTGTTTTGGGGTTGGCAATGCTGTCAGAAAGACTCAGGAATTAGCTGAAAAATTCAATAATGTTTACTGCCTTGGCGACCTGATTCATAATGATGCCGTAATTCGCCAATTAGAAAAAAAGGGTATATCTTTTGTTCAGGATATCAGTCAGGTACCAGACAACAGTCATCTGATTATCAGAGCTCATGGTGAACCACCGGAAACTTACCGGAAATCGCATGAAAGGAATCTGATCCTTCATGATCTAACTTGCCCGGATGTGAGGAAAATCCACCGATTAGTCAAAGAAAAGTATGAACAAGGTTACCAGATCATCATTTTCGGACGTGAAGACCATCCTGAGGTTGCTGGTATTAATGGCTATTGTCAAAACAGCGCTGTTATCATCAGCGATAATGAAGAGGCAGAAAAAGTCGTTCTTGATAAAAAGAATAACTGTCTTTTTTCACAGACAACAATGAATAAAGAAAAATATGATGGAATTTATCAAATATTAAAAAATAAATACCCAAATGTAGAAAAATCTGATACAATATGTAATGCTACGGGTATAAGGCAAATGCAAGCAGTTGAATTAGCTGAAAAAGTTGATGTCATGTTTATTGTCGGTGATAAGAAAAGCTCTAATTCAAAGAAACTGTATGAATTATGTAAGTTAGCCTGTCATAAAACCTATTTTATTGAGCATAAAGGCGATATTGAGCCTTTTATGATAAATGATGAAAAAAACATAGGCATTGCAGCAGGTGCGTCAACACCGGACTGGATTGTCGAGGAGGTAAAGGAAGCAATGGAAGAAAAGGGAAAACAGGGAGAAAAATTTGACTTTGAAAAGGCTTTTGAAGAATCCCTAGTTACAGTGAGGAAAGGTACGCTCATGACTGGAAAAGTGATCAGCGTTAACCAAAAAGAGGTTTATGTCGATTTAGGATTCAAGATTGACGGAACAATACCAGCAGAAGAATTTGAAATGGATGCAAACGGAATGCCTGTAGTTAATGTAGGCGATGAGGTTGAAGCACTTATCTTGAATGTGAAAGACAGTGACGGTATTGTCTATCTTTCAAAGAAGCGTGCGGATGAAATTAAAAACAGAGAAAAAATCAATGAACTGTCAAACAGTGATGAACCTATTAAAGTTGAAGTCAAAGAAGCTGTCAAAGGTGGACTGATTGTCGATGTATTCGGTGTCGAAGGGTTTATTCCTGCTTCACAGATCAGTGACAGATTCGTTCGTAATTTAGATAAATATGTCGGAAGAAAAATCAAAGTCAGAATCATTGAAAATGATAAAAGAAAAAGAAAACTGATTTTATCAAGGAAAGTACTGATTGAAGAAGAAAAAGCAAGAATTGACAAAGAAGTCTGGGGAAACATGGAAGTCGGAAAAACAGTCACGGGAAAAGTGAAGAGTTTGACAGATTTTGGCGCGTTTGTTGATTTAGGCGGCATTGATGGTCTTATTCATGTTACTGAACTGTCATGGGGAAAAATCAGCCATCCAAGTGATGTCTTGAAAAAAGGACAGGATGTTGAAGTATATATTAAAGATTTCAACAAAGAGGAAAACAAGATTTCTCTTGGGTATAAGAAACCAGAAGACAACCCATGGTTCAATGCAGAAGAAAAATTTGAGACAGGAAGAGTATTCAAAGGTAAAATCGTCAGAATCTTACCATTCGGAGCCTTTGTTAATATTCAGGAAGGCATCGATGCTTTAGTCCATATTTCTCAGATATCCAATAGAAGAATCACTTCTCCTTCGCAGGTGCTGTCAGAAGGTATGGAAGTTGAATTTGCCATTATTGATGTTGATGTTGAAAAACAGAAAATCAATGCAAGTATTAAAGCTGTGAAGCCATATGATCCTGAAATTGATGAAGAAGAAGAAAAAAGGATTGAAGAAAAGAAACAGAAATTCAAAGCTAAAAAAGAAGTGGTTAAACCTTCAAACAGTTATAAAGAAGAAATGTCTAATACAATCGGTGACATCTTAGCCGGATTGGATATCTCTAAAGAAGGCAACCAGACTGAAGAAGAGTAGAGAAAAAAAGCAAAACATCTGATAATGCAAAAGAGAATACTCTTTTGCATTGTTTTTGTAAAAGGAAGTAATCATGAAAGAAATAAATGACATGTCCAAAGATGAGCTGATTGAAATTATCAAATTCAAAAATGATGATATAATTAACTTGAAAAAGGAAATTGAGATATTAATGGAGCTCATTGAAGAAATAAAAAAAATGAACAAAAATTGAGTTTAGATAATGGGGGATTAAGATGAACAGTGCATTTGAAGAGTATAAAAAGTATATTAAAGGTAAAAAAGTAGCTGCGATTGGCCTTGGAATCAGCAATCGACCCTTACTAAGATATCTGGCACAGCTGGGTGTTGATATCACCGGATTTGACAGATATTCCTATGCACAGATGAAAGATCTCGTAGATGAATTTGAAAGTTTTGACAATGTCTCTTTTTT
>JAFGUQ010000260.1 GCA_016938455.1 Clostridia bacterium | reverse complement strand
ATAATATTCTTTTTCTGCTCCTTTTTATAAAACAAACCGCAAATGCCTCACATTCCTGTCATTTTTCAAAACATATTATACCACAATTCTATATTAATATTTAATTATTTATTTTTTTAAGATATAATAAAAACAAAAAAGTGGAGGCGCCTTGAATATGAAAGGAAGAGAACGATTTATTGCAGCAATAAACAATCAGAAGGCCGACAGATTACCCTGTCAGGTTCATGATTGGATGAGTTATTATTTAAAAACAACCTTAGGTGGGAAAAGTGATTATGAAGCTTACGAGTTTTTTGATATGGATCCTGTTATTTATGTTACACCGAAGTTTACCTTTTCAGATAAAGACAAAGCAAAGTGGGTGACCAGAACATCTGATGGTGGCACAAAAGACGGAATTAAAACAACAAAAATTGAAGTAACCACCCCAGAGGGAACCATGTATGCCACCCATCAGAGAAACGAAATCACCAGCTGGTATACTGAACATCTGATAAAAACACAGAAAGATTTCGAATTATGGAAAAAATACAATCCACAGCCAATCAATGTTGACTGGTCACCAGTCATCGAAGCCAAAAACAGAATCGGAGATCATGGGATTGTCAGAAGTGGCTATTGCGGCTTTGGTCAGGGTAGTCCATGGCAGGATCTTGCCTATATGATCGGTACTGAAGAGTCCATCATGCTGGCAATGGATGAACCGGACTGGATGCATTATGCACTCGATACCTTACTTCAGAAAAAGCTTGATATCATTCAAACCGGAGGTAAGATTGAACTTGATTTAGTAGAGACAGGCGGTGGAGCAGGGTCTTCTACGGTTATCTCTCCCAACATGCATACCGAATTCTGCCTTCCATATGATCAGATTCAAATAAAAGCTTTACATGATCAGGGGACAAAAGTTGTTTATCATCTTTGCGGCGGTTTCATGCCTATGCTTGATATCTTCTCAAAAAACGGAGCTGATGGACTAGAAACCATGACCCCGGTTTCAATGGGTGGTGACTGTGTCATCAGTGAATGTACTGAGAGAATCGGAGATAAAATGTTCTTTATCGGAGGATTCGACCAGAATGCAGGATTTGAACAGGGAACTCCTGAAAATGCAAGAAAACAAGTCTTCGACTTGCATAAAGCCTGTCCTGACGGCGGATTTATCGTATCACCATCCGACCATTTCTTTTATGGTAATCCTGAAAATATCAAAGCTTTTGTTAAAGCAGCAAAGGAATGTGTATATTAATGAAAGATGTTGTATGTATTGGTATTTTAGTAGCAGATGTCATATCGAAACCATTGACAATGTTTCCTGAAAAAGGAAAGTTAATGCCGATTGACAGCATTACTCTTCATAGCGGTGGTTGTGCTTTAAGCAGTGCAGTGGATATGAGCATCATAGGCTTAAAAACCTCCATCATCGGAAAAGTCGGTAAAGATGATTTCGGATATTACCTGAAATCAGTACTGGAAAGAAAAGAAGTCAATACTGAAGGCCTTGTCATGGGAGAAAATTCCAGCACCAGTGCTTCTGTCGTAGTGGTTGGAGATGATTCAGAACGCTCTTTCATTCATTGTTTTGGAGCCAATGCTGAATTTTCATATGATGATATTGACTTTGAACTGATCAGTAATCATAAAATCGCTTTTATCACAGGAGTTAACTTGATGGCTTCTTTTGATGGTGCTCCCTGTGGAAAGACAGTTAAAAAAATAAAGGAACTGGGACTGACTACAGTCATGGATACCGCCTGGGATTCTTCCGGCAGATGGATGGAACTGGTCAAAGACAGTCTGCCATACCTGGATTACTTCATACCAAGTTATGACGAGGCAACAAAAATAGCCGGAAAACAATCACCGGAAGAAATTGCTGATGTCTTCATGCAGTATGGAGTCAAGAATGTGGTTGTCAAATTAGGAAGCAAAGGTTGCTATGCGAAGAATGCTGATGGAAAAGAATACTATATTCCCACTTTAGAAGGAAAACCTGTGGAGACTACCGGTGCAGGTGATGCTTTCTCATCAGGTTTCATTACCGGACTGTCCAAAGGATGGGATATTGAGAAAAGTTGTATTTTTGCCAATGCTGTCGGAACTTTATCAGTGATGGCAATCGGTGCATCAACAGGAATAAAACCGTTTGAAGAAACAATGTCATTTATAAAATCACAGAAAAGGATGTGGCACAATGATTAGTAGAAAAGAATTTAATGAAGCTGTCAGTTATACCATTGATTTCATGAAACAAAACGGAATTGCCATTACTAAAGAAGAAGAAAAGAAAATTGAAGTCGCTGATTTCGGATTGAGTCGTCTGAAAAAAGAAGGTCTTCAGATTTTAACTTATGTTAATACAAAAAGATGCTGTGCGAAAGAACTGGTCATGTATCCTAATCAGACATGTCCGGAACACAGGCATCCTATGGTAGATGGTCAACCTGGAAAAGAGGAAACATTCAGATGCAGAGTGGGAACCGTTTATTTATATGTCAAGGGAACTAAGTCAGAAGACATCAGAGCCACTGTTCCTGGCAGCAGTTATACCGTTTTTCATCAGATAACCTTACATGAAGGTGAACAGTTCACATTACCTCCTGATACACTTCACTGGTTTCAAAGCGGTGATCAGGGAGCTATCGTTTCTGAATTCTCAACAAGCAGTTATGATGAGTACGATATTTTCACAGATCAGTCTGTGAAAAGAAGTACGGAAATTGGTGATTAAAATGAAAAAAGCAGTCATGTATGGTGCCGGAAGCATAGGAAGAGGATTTATCGGTCAGCTTTTCTATATATCTGGCTATGAAACCTGTTTTATTGATGTCAATCAGGAAATCATTGACTTATTGAATAATGAACATCAGTATACACTCACTATTGCTTCCCCGAACGGATATAAAAGTGAATATATCAGAAATATTCATGCAATCTCAGGAAATGATACTGATAAAGCAGCCAGTGAAATCGCAGAATGTGAAATCATGGCTACTGCTGTAGGAGAAAATATTCTGAAATTCATCGCTCCCGTCATTGCAAAGGGAATTGATCAGAGAAAAACTCCTTTAAATATCATTGTCTGTGAGAATATGATGAACAGTGATGAATATCTGAAAAGTCTGATCAGACCATATATAAAAAACATGGACTTTTTCGAGAATAATATCGGTTTCATTCAAGCATCAGTCGGAAGAATGGTGCCGGTTGTTGTCAGTAATAATCCACTGGAAGTCATTGTGGAGCAATATAACCAGTTGCAGATAGATAAAGACAAAATTGTAGGGACTTTTCCTGAAATTAAAAATATTCTGCAATATTCTCCTTTTGAGTCAATGAAAAAACGAAAACTGTATATGCATAACATGTCTCATGCGGTCTGTGCTTATCTTGGGAAAATTAAAGGTTATGAATATATCTATCAGGCTATTGAAGACAAAGCCATTCAAGACATTGTCAGAGGTGCTCTTCTTGAATCAGCTAACGCCATTTCAAAAAGTTATGGGGTGTCTCTTGATGAACTGATTGCTCACGGAGAAGACCTGATTGAGAGATATCATAACAAATATTTAAGAGATACCATTGAAAGGGTAGGAAGAGATCCTAAAAGAAAATTAAAAAGAGACGATCGCCTGATTGGAGCCGCTTTGTTTTGTCTTTCAAATGAAATCAACCCCGAATATATTCTGATTGGCATAAAAGCAGCTCTTTCTTATGAGAAAGAGCTTTCAATGACAGATACTCAATTAAAAGAAACAGAACCTTTATATGAGATGATTATTAAAGCATCTCTTCCAGCTCTAAATACTTAGCATGTGTGATTAATGCATCATCCTTGATACAGGTGAACTCAATGATATGAGTCCACCTTCCATATGGTGTGATTTTATCAATGAAGTTGATATTGGCAATATATGACTTATGAGTTCTCATGAAGTTGCTTTTATTCAACTTCTCTTCTATCTCATTCATATTGAGGTTGGTTCCATATTTACTGTCACAGGTGATAATGACGGTCTGTGATCCTTCTTTTTGTACCATGACGATTTTATCTTTATCAACAAAATTGATACCTTCTTTGCTTTTAATCATCAACTTATCGATTTTAGGACTTTCTTCAACAACACTGTTCCCCAGCAGTTTTGAGATTCTCACTAATGTGCTTTTCACTCTATCCAGTTTATATGGTTTCAGCATATAATCAAAAGCATATAGTTCAAAAGCGTCTTTCATGTAGCTCTCATGAGCTGTTGAGAAAACAATATAACAGTCAGGATTCATGCCAATGATTTCCTTGGCACATTCAATTCCATCCATCACTGGCATTTCAATATCAAGAAATACAATCTGCGGTTTGTATTTGATATATAGGCCGAGGGCTGACGCCCCGTCAGCCCCGATGGATACCACCCTGAATCCTTCCAGAGACTCTACTGTGGTTTTTAACATTTTTGCAATTTCCTGATTGTCATCAGCGATTAATACATCAATCATTTATGTCTTCCTTTTGGCGGTCCTAAAATTTCACTGAGGATCATTCCCCTTCTGAAATCATCTTTGGTAAATTTCAATAAAAATCTTTCATCCTGTCTTTTAGTAACTTCCTCTTTTTTAGGAGGAGCAAGTTCCTGCAACAGTTTTTCAAGTTCTATGTCTTTACTCATTTTATTCTCCATCTTATTTCACTTCTTGCGGTGCTTTGGTTTCTTTTCCCATATCGGCAATTGAGGTTCTCATCTCTGTATCAGAAATGACATTCTTCATATTGTAATAGTCAAGGACTCCAAGCTTTCCTGTTCTCAGTGCTTCAGCCATGGCTTTTGGTACTTCAGCTTCGGCTTCAACAACCTTGGCTCTCATTTCCTGAACCTGTGCTTTCATTTCCTGTTCTCTTGCATAAGCCATCGCTCTTCTTTCCTCAGCTTTTGCCTGTGCAATTTTCTTATCTGCTTCAGCCTGGTCAGTCTGTAACATAGCACCGATATTTTTCCCGACGTCAATATCTGCAATATCAATTGACAGTATTTCAAATGCTGTTCCTGAATCCAGTCCTTTTTTCAATATGGTATGAGAAATGGAATCAGGATTCTCAAGTACTTCTTTATGAGATAAGGCACTACCGATGGTGGTGACAATTCCTTCACCGACTCTGGCAATAATTGTTTCCTCACCGGCTCCCCCGATTAATCTGTCAATATTTGCTCTGACAGTGACTTTTGCTTTCGCTTTAATTTCGATACCGTCTTTGGCAATGGCAGCAATCAAAGGTGTTTCAATGACTTTTGGGTTGACGCTCATTTTAACTGCTTCCAATACATTTCTTCCGGCCAGATCAATCCCTGTTGCCCTCTTATAATTTAACGGAATCTCTGCTTTCTGTGCCGCAATCAATGCATCGATGACTCTGTCAACATTCCCGCCGGCCAAAAAGTGTGATTCCAGTTCATTGATGGAAACATCCAGACCCGCTTTGGCTGCTTTGATTTTCGGTTTAATGATTCTTGCAGGAGAGACACGTCTCAACCGCATTCCGATTAATGTAATAAGTCCTACTTTGACTCCGGCAGCTCCTGCTGAAATCCATAATCCGATTGGCACAAAGCTGGCAATAATTGAGATAAGTATGACAGCTAAAACCAATATGATAACAACTATTCCTATTCCTGACATTTAATTTTCCTCCTGTTTTCTTTATTTTATTTCACTGACTATGATTCTTCTTCCCTCGACAGCAATGATTTTGATTTTCGTTCCTTCTTCCAGGAAAGTCCCATCTGTGACAATATCCAATCTGACACCATCAAATAATCCTATTCCTGCAGGTCTCAAGACAGATAAGGCCACACCTTCCCTTCCAAGGAAAACATTCATATCTTCTACTGCTGTAAACCCTTCCACTTTTCCGACTTCACTCCTTAGGATGAGTTTCCTGGAAAGCCGTCCCTTTGTTGCTGATCTAATGACAAACACAAGAACTATGGCCAATATCAGCAGTAACAGCAAGAACATGATTAAAGCTTCAAAAAGTGTTTCTGCGGTAAGTAAAATCCCAATAATGAACACAATAATTCCTGTGATTCCTGCGACTCCGAATCCGGGAATGAAGACTTCTGCGAAAAGAAGTATTAATCCGGAAATCAGAAGAACCGCTTGAAGCCATTCTATATTATGTAAAAAACTGAATATATCCATTTTGTTTTCCTCCTATTACTATTATTATACACGATTTGTGCATTCATAATCATTTTTGGCCTATACCATACATATTGTACTTTAAACTGTCTTTTTAGGTATCTTAATAGTGAAGATAGTCCCTATTTCACTGGTTTCAAATGATAAGTCACCACCAGTTTCCATGATAGTCTGCCTTGAAATATATAACCCCATACCGTGACCTTCATCTCTTTTGGTGGTAAAACCGATATTGAAAATTTTATCTTGTATATCAACAGGAATTCCTGATCCGCTGTCTTTTACTTTGATGATATGGGAATATATATCCTCTTTAATAAAAATGACAATCCTTTTCACACTGCTTTTTTCTACCGCATTAATGGCATTGTCAATAAGGTTACTTAAAATCGCACAGAGATCCCATATATCAATTTTCACGTTCTCCAGTTTCGATGATACCAGTACTTTGAATTGAATATCTCTATCCTGGCAGGTATTCTGTTTCACCTGCAAAATGGCATTGACTGCAGGAGAGGAGGTTTTCAGCACATTAGTGACAGACTGTATCTCTTCATATGTCTTTTCCATATACTTACAGGCATCTTCAAATTGATTTAACTCAAGCAGTCCATGGATAACCTGAAGATGATTTAAAAAATCATGACGCTGTGCTCTAAGCTTTGTATTCAGTTCACTGGTTTTCTCATTTGAATCTTTTAGTAATCGATTCCGGTCCTCCATGCTTCTCATGACAGCTCTGAATCTGATTAAAGCAAGCAGCAGCATAATGGCAATGATTTCAATTAAGATGGCAAATATCAGTGTGATCTGTAATTCAAAACCGATCTGCTTTCTAATGAAGAAAACGTAAAAAAGGCCTGCTAATAAAACGATTCCGAACGCAAACACTGCAATGGTGTAAAGCAACACACCATTACTGCTGAAAAAAGTATTATGTCTCTTTGATAATTTCATAAATGCCCCCATCAATCTATATTATACAGTATTGCATAAGTTTGTTAAAAGAAATATTATATAATAGTAAAAAAATGCAGGGGGAAGATTATGTCATATAAAGATGGAATGGCTGCCATAAACCTTGAAATGCCGAAAAGAATTCCAAGGACAGAATATTCAGGAGAATTATACTTTGATTTAATGAAAAAAGTGACTGGGATTGATGTTTCCTCAAACAGTACTCCCGAAATCAAAGGTCAAGCGGAACTTGCTTTGAGAAAAGCATGGAATTATGATTTTTCCTGGAATACGATGATTGATGCCAAATATGCGTTCAACAATTACAGAACTAAAATGGGCCATGCTAATTTCATACAGGATGGGCTTGACTATGCGAATGAAGTCTCAAGTGTTTTCAAGAATTATGAGGATGTTCTTTCTTTTGACCCGTATAAGGTGTTCGGCACCATTGACAAGAAAAAAGTGACAAGAGATTTTGAAGAGAATTATGCCAAAAGACTGGCAAGATATCCCGATGAAGTGAATATGACAGGGATTTATGTCACCTGTGTTTCAGGCTTAATTGACTTATTCGGCTGGGATCTTCTATTACTGGCTGCCGGAATGGACAGTGAGAAGTTTGGTGATGTCACCAACCGTTACGCTGCATGGATCGGCCAATATTTTGAAGCCCTTGCAAATTCAAATGTTCCAGTGGTCATGGTGCATGACGACCTGGTCTGGACAGCCGGTCCTTTCATTCATCCTGACTGGTATCGCAAATATATTTTCCCTAATATCAAGAAGAATCTGGCTCCACTGAGAGAAGCCAAGAAAAAAATCATGTTCACCAGTGACGGTAATTTCAACGAGTTCATCGATGATGTCGCTGATCTCGGTGTTAATGGATTTATACTTGAACCGATTACAGATATGAAATATATTGCTGAGAAATATGGCAAAACCCATGTGATCATCGGAAATGCCGATACAAGAGTCATGATGTTCGGAAGTAAGGAAGATATCTATAACGAAGTCAAAAGATGCATGGATATCGGCAGAGACTGTCCTGGCTTCTTCATGGCAATCGGCAATCATATTTCCTCAAACACACCAGTTGAAAATCTTTTATATTACAACGAAGTTTATCAGAAATTATCACTTCGTTAGAGAAAAGTATTAGTATTGAATGTATATTATGGTTATGATAGTTAGAAACAGGAGAAATGTATGAATACAATAAAAGAACTTGATGATTTCATGTCAAACCCATCAAAGCGGTTAATTGAGGATATAAAGAAAATCGACGGCGATATCATGGTGCTTGGTGCCGGTGGTAAAATGGGTCCGACATTATGCAAGTTGACCGCCAATGCCATCAAGCATGCTGATATTGATAAGAAAGTCTATGCTGTATCCCGATTTTCAGACCAGTCTCATGTTGATGATCTGATGTCATATGGCATTATAGTGATTAAAGCTGATTTGCTTGAAAATGATCAGCTTGAAGCACTGCCTGACATTAAGAACATCATATATATGGCCGGAAGAAAATTCGGCACCAGTGATGATCAGTCATTGACCTGGGCTATGAATGCCTATTTACCGGGAAGGGTTGCCGATAAATTCAGAAAAAGTCGTATTGTTGTTTTCTCAACCGGAAATGTCTACCCGTTTGTCAAAGTGAAAAGCAACGGATGCCTTGAAACTGATCCAGTCGGACCAGTAGGAATTTATGCGCAAAGCTGCCTTGGCAGAGAAAATGTATTCAGATACTTTTCTAATAAATACAAGACTCCCATGCTGTTTTACCGTTTGAATTATGCTATTGACCTGAGATATGGAGTGCTTCTGGAAGTTGCAAAAGCTGTATATAATAATCAGCCGCTTGATATCACTTCTTCACATGCCAATATCATCTGGCAGGGTGATGCAAACGAGTCAGCTATCCGGTGTCTCCTCCACTGCAGTTACCCGCCGGAGATTTTAAATGTGACTGGAAAAGAAATGATCAGATTAAAAACAGTAGCAGAAAAATTCGGGAAGCTGTTTGATAAAGCACCTGTGTTTATCGGAGAAGAGAGTGATGAATGTCTTCTCAGCAACGCCTCTAAAAGCATTGAATGGTTTGGTGAAAATCTGGTCACTGTAGATGATATGATTGCCATGATTGCTGACTGGGTGAAAAAAGGCGGACAAACCATTGACAAACCAACACACTTTCAGGAAAGAAAGGGGAATTTTTAATGCCTGCAAGATTATTAGTCAAGAAAAGAGAATTATTAGCAGAAGGGACAGTCATTCCTGCTCATCCGCTGGCGTTAACCAGTGAAAAGAAACTGAATGAAAAGTATCAGCGCGGACTGACAAGATATTATATGGATGCCGGAGCAGGCGGAATCGCCATCGGAGTTCATTCCACTCAGTTTGAAATAAGAGACAGTAAATACAATTTATATAAACCGGTATTGGAACTGGCAAGTGAAGAAGTGGATAAAGCCAATCTGAAAAGACCTTTTCTGAAAATTGCAGGAGTCTGTGGTGAAACCGAACAGGCGCTGTCTGAAACAAAAATTGCCTGTGACCTCAACTATGACCTTGTTCTCTTAAGTATGGGTGGTCTTTCACATTACACTGAAGAGCAATTACTCGAAAGAACAAGACAGGTAGCAAAAGTGATGCCTGTTTTCGGGTTTTACCTTCAACCTGCTGCAGGCGGAAGAATACTGAGTTTTGATTTCTGGAGGCAGTTTGCAGAAATCACCAATGTATTAGCCATTAAAACCGCTCCTTTTAACAGATATTACACGCTGGATGTTGTCAGAGCTGTGTGCGCCTCCTCCAGAAGAGATAAAATTTCAATCTATACTGGCAATGATGATAATATCATAGTCGACCTGTTTACTAAATATCAGTTCAATATTGACGGTAAAATGGTTGAGAAGCAGATTGTCGGCGGGTTGCTGGGCCATTGGGCTGTCTGGACAAAAAAAGCAGTTGAGCTTTTTGAAGCCATTAAAGTACAGCGAAAAAGTGAAACTTTCGATCCTGCATGGCTGACTGCCAATGTTCAGGTGACTGATACCAATGCAGCTTTCTTTGATCCGATGAATCAGTATAAAGGCTGCATATCAGGCATTCATGAAGTCTTGAGACGTCAAGGACTGATGGAAAACATCTTATGTCTGTCTGATCATGAAAAGCTGTCACCAGGACAGGCTGAGGAAATTGACCGGATCTATAAAATGTATCCTCAGCTGAATGACGACTTGTTTGTTAAAAAACATTTAGCTGAATGGCATAAATAAAAAAGTATTGACACACCTTCTTCACTAGTGTACTATTTAACTATTACAGTAGTAAGGAGGTGTTTTTTATTGTTAACTTATGATAATAACAGGCCAATGTATCTTCAAGTCATAGATGACTTGAAAAGGAAAATCATTAATAAGGAAATCCTTGAAAACGGTAAGTTCCCTTCCACAAGGGAATTAGCCATTGAGTATGGTATTAATCCCAATACAGCTGCCAGAGTCTATAACGAAATGGAACTGATGGGAATTTGTTACTCAAAAAAAGGGTTAGGGACTTATCTAACAAACAATGAAGAAATGATTACTAATCTCAAAAAGTCAGTTGCATCAAAACATGTGAAAACATTCATGAAAGAAATGCATTTACTTGGTTTTACAAACCAGGAAATCTTATATTTGATAAAAGGGGAAGGAAGTGAAGAAAAATGATTTTAGTAGAAATAAAGAATGTAAGTAAAATCTATCAGAGCAGAATGGCACTTGATGATGTGTCCATGACACTCGAAAGCGGAAAAGTATATGGGATACTTGGCCCTAATGGAAGCGGGAAAACAACTTTAATGAAAATGTTAGCTGATCTGATGCAGCCAACCACTGGTAAAATCCTGATTAATGGAGAAACACCATCAGTTAACTCACGACAGATTGTGGCTTATATGCCAACTTCTGATCATTTATACAAAGGGATGAGTCTCGAAAGAACCGGCATCTTTTTCAAAGATTTTTTTGATGATTTTGACATGGACAGTTATATGAAGCTGCTAGAAGAAATGGATTTACCTAAAAAACTGAAAGTGTCTGCACTTTCTTCAGGCATGGCTGCAAAATTAAGAGTAGCTGCGACTATGGCCAGACAAGCTAAGCTGATTATGCTGGATGAACCGTTGAATGGAATTGATTTGATGACAAGAGACTGCATTATAAAAACAATTGTCAATAATATCAAAGAAGACACCACACTGATCATATCCAGTCATCTTGTGGAGCAGATTGAACCCATTCTGGATGAAGCCATTTTACTTAAAAAAGGGAAAGTAGGATATTCCGGGAATGTGGAGCAATTAAGAGAAGTGGAAGGAATGTCTGTCGCCAACAAATACAGGGAGGTTTTCGGAGCATGAAAAACTTAATTAAATATGAATTGTATAAAAATAGAATATTTCTTATTCTTGCCACATCATTAACATTGCTTTTCGGAGCATTGCCACTGCCGATTGCAATAAAAGGAAATCCTGATATAGGATTGAATTACATCGTTCCCATACTGATTCTCATGATGATTTTTTATGGAATCACCTTAGGTATGCTAATATTCATGATTTTCCAGCAAAGGGAAATATGGAACAGAAACGGAATTTTACTCTATTCAATTCCTGTCAGTCGGTTTAAGATATTTTCAGCTAAAATAGTTACAGGGCTTGTATCCACTTTAGTGTTATTAGGAATAACCTTCGGATATGTAGCTATCTATATTAAAATACTAAACGGGTCAGCGTTCATGAAAGAATTATTTGCAGCTTTTACAGGAGAATTAGCCATCATGTCTATCCTTGCTTCTATCGGAAGCTGGTTGTATTGGTTAATGACAATCATTTTCCTGATTATTATGTCAAAAACAGTGTTAGGTCATCATAAGAGCAAAGGGTTTATCATTCCGTTATTAGCAATAGGATTACTGATTGCTTTACCTATAGGAGTTTCCCTGCTGGCTAATGCATCATTGGTAACTGCCGGTATAGAGGCAGCATTTCAGACTCAGTATTCAAGTAATATGGATTTTAACATCACCTTTGGAAATACAATCAATTTCTGGGTCAGCATTGCGTTCAACTGGTTGATGGCAATCGGAATGTTTATCAGTTGTGGTGTATTTTTAAAGAAGAAATTAAACATCTGATAGAATATATGTTACACATACAGATTAAGGAGATATAACCATGAAGAAGCTTATTACCATTTTATTAATTTCGTTATGTATCAGTTCTCTCGTTGCCTGTACTGGAGGTTCATACCTCTTGGTTAAAGGTGGATTCAGTTCCAGTGATTCCCGTCTGGAAGGTCAGTACAGTACTTTTACCGGAGACTATTATCGGAAAGTGACATTAACTGAGGGAGATTCTCTTACTTTCAGCTTTCTCCAGAATACAATTGAAGGATCGCTGACTGCCACTGTTAATGATAAAAATAAAAACGTTGTATTTGACATTACTGACGGTGCTGCTTTTAAAGTTGAGAAAACAGGTCAGTATAGGATTACTGTTCACGGAGAAAAGCATAACGGGAATTTCATCATTACATGGGATAAATAATAAAGTGATTACATACTATTAAAAAAAGACCTCATTGAGGTCTTTTCTTATTCTGGTAAATCCCATTTGCTGTACAGCAATCCGGGATGATGTTCCCTGCTTTCTCTCTGGTAATAGACAGTATATAATGAGCCGTCAAACAGTTCGACAGTGCTTGGATACCCTATGTCATAGGTATCAATATGGTCACTGATGATATATGGTTTTGTCCAGGTTTTCCCGTCATCATAGCTGATGATGGCCCGTTGCCCTGATCCTGTGTTTTTTTCTTTAAGAAAGTCAAGTTCTCTGTATCCATAGGTGCAGATGATGGCACCGCTTGAGTGTCTCATCAGATGGGCTGGTGAACCGTCGATTCCCAGTGGAAGAGGTTTTTCCCAGGTTGTGCCATTATCATAGGAGTTTGTGTACAGCACTCTGAAAACACGGCCTGTGTCTTTTAACACTGACTGGT
>JAFGUQ010000259.1 GCA_016938455.1 Clostridia bacterium | reverse complement strand
AATTTGTTATTTCATTATTTTCTTTATTACCATCAATATGATTAATTTCTGGTTCATTATTAATATTGGGGTTAAATGCATTTAATACTAATCTGTGCACTGTTTTTGATACTCCCTTTCCATCTTTCCATAATGAAACACATAGATAACCTCTATTATTTTTTGCGGGTTTTAATATTTGTGAACGTGCAAATCTTTCGCCATAAAGAAAATGTTTTACCATTCTTTCAACTGATTTAACATTTCCCATATTTGAAACCTGATAAAATCCTTCATATCCTTGTATGTCTTTCCAAATTTCTTCCATTTCACAAAGATATGTAAAATTATTTAATCAATCACGAGGTTTTCCAGAAAACATCATCGTAGGTTCTTCAACATCACCTTCCCAGAGTGTCAGGAGTCTCCACTGTTCATTACCATTGTCATCATTATCGAGCATTGCCCGTGCCTGACTTAAATTGTAGATGCAGAAACTCGCATCCATATCAGGATGAATTTCACCGTCCTGTGCTGTCCCGTCTTCTCCGATAACCTGAAACCCGATGACCTTTGCGTCTCTGGTCAGTTCGGCTATCTGGATTTCAGCAGTGAGATTACAGTCATCACACCAACCCATTTCATCGCCTTCAACCTCATCGACATATGCATGTCCCTGATTCGGTCTCACCCATGCTTTCACCTGAACTCTGTCGCTCCCGCAGTGCATGCACTGGTATACATATTTGGTCTGGGTGTGCTCATACTGTGCCTGAACATAGCTGTCAACCAGATATGCATGGTCGTAAATATTTGATTTGTAACAGTATTCACCGTCTTTCAAAAAGTCATTGGGACACTGAGTTACGGCTTCCAGAATACTGTTATAGATTCTGGCTTTCATAATATCGGCATGCTTGGGGTCATTGATAATCTTATAAATGAAGTCCTCTGATATCTGTTCATTTTTGCTGTCCAGAAGGATACTGTTATTAATATCTTCGTAACGTATCTGGTACAGAAGGTTGGACATCTCTTTTGCGAATTTTTCTTTTTTATTCATTGTGTGAATATTGGTTATAATCTTTATACGAATTCCGGGGTGAAATGTTACTGTACTTCCATTAATTATTCATCATTAATGAAGTCATCTTCGAATTCCTCGTTCTCCAGATGACCACAGTAGTTACAAAATCCATCTTTGTCGCAATCCATCAGATGAAAACCTTCCTGTATACATTCTCCGAGTGTTTCAAATAAATAGTCCATTGTTTTAATGTATTGGTTGTACAATCTTATACGATTTCTAATTAGAAATATTACAATAGTTCCTGAATCATTTCCTGTGCATATGCATTAGTTTTGGCTCTGTCGTTCAGATATTCAACCTCTTTGGTCTGGACATTCACTTTGGCTATGACTTTACCTTCTTCATTATCGTCATCGGTTAGCCATGCATCGATATGGACAATCTGATTGTCGTCTTCGAAGTCATTCCTGATT
>JAFGUQ010000258.1 GCA_016938455.1 Clostridia bacterium | reverse complement strand
TGTCAAGAAGATTATTAAGCCCTCTCCTATAGATAATCAATAATGAATGTTGTAAAAAAAAAAAAGCGTGCTTTATGCACGCTTTTTTTTAAAAAACTTATAAAGAGTTATTCTACAAAATGACAGGCACACTGAACTTCGGGATTATCTTTGACTGATTTGAATTCAGGTGTCTGTTCAGCACATATCGGTTTTGCAAGAGGACATCTAGTCCTGAATCCACATCCGGAAGGTTTTGCAAGCGGAGTAGGTACATCTCCCTTGAGTATTATCCTATCTTTTTTGTGAAGCGGATTTGCAACCGGAATTGCAGACAATAATGCTTTTGTATAAGGATGTCTCGGATTGTGATATATTTCTTCAGATGGTCCAATCTCACACATATTTCCCAAATACATGACTGCTATTCTATGTGAAATATGTTTTACGACTGAAAGATCATGTGCAATAAAAACAAAAGAAAGATTAAATTCTTTCTGAAGATCCTGCATAAGATTGATAACCTGAGCCTGAACAGAAACATCAAGTGCTGAAACAGGTTCATCTGCTATTATTATATCAGGATTTGTTGATAATGCTCTTGCTATTCCAATTCTCTGTCTCTGACCGCCTGAGAATTCATGTGGATATCTCCATGCCTGTTCTTCTGACATTCCAACTTTTTTAAGAAGATCAAGAACTTTTGCAATATTTTCTTCTTTATTAGTAAATTGATGAACTGTCATCGGTTCTTCAACTATATCAGCTACAGTGAATCTAGGATTGAGTGAAGAATAAGGATCCTGAAATATCATCTGAATATCAGCTCTATAAGGTCTCATCTCACTTTTTCCAAGTTTTGCAAGATTTACAAATACTTCTTCGCTTGTTCCATCCATGAGAAGTTCATTTGATCTGTAAAGAATCTCTCCGTCAGTAGGATCATACAATCTGATCAAAGTCCTTCCAATTGTAGATTTTCCACATCCTGATTCTCCAACAAGTCCAAGAGTCTCTCCTCTTCTAAGCTTAAAACTTACACCATCAACTGCTTTTACCCATCCGACAGTCTTTCTCATTATACCGCCAAGTACAGGAAAATGCATTTTCAGATCTTTTACTTCAAGAATAACATCATCTTCTTTCACTTCATTCTGAAGATTTTTTCTAAAAAGTTTACCTTTCTGTTCCAGTCTGTTTTTATGTTTATCTACAAATGATTTCATTTTTTTACCTCACTTGACTTACTATAGAGGTGACATCTAACCTGATGTCCCGGAGATACTTCCACAAGATCAGGAAGAACTTTTTCACAAATATCCATTTTTTTTGTACATCTTGTACAGAAAGCACATCCTTCAGGCAGATTCATAATCGAAGGAACATTTCCAGGTATTGTGTAAAGTCTTTCTTTTTTTGTATCAAGAGAAGGTATCGATTCCATAAGTCCTACTGTATAAGGATGAAGTGGTTCTTTAAAAAGAGTGACTGTATCAGCTACTTCCTGAATCCTTCCACAATACATGACAATAACTCTTGTACACATTTCCGCAACAACCGCAAGATCATGAGTAATAAGCATCATTGCAGATTCAGGTTTTTTCTTTCTGATATCCATCATAAGATCAAGTATCTGTGCCTGAATTGTCACATCAAGTGCAGTTGTAGGTTCATCTGCTATTAATAAATATGGATTGCAGGCAAGGGCCATTGCTATCATAACTCTCTGTCTCATACCACCTGAAAACTGATGTGGATAATCATCAAATCTTGCTTCTGCTGATGGAATTCCAACCAGTTTCATCATTTCAACAGCTTTCTGTTTTGCTTCTTCTTTTGTTATATCCTGATGTAGAAGAATCGGTTCCATTATCTGCATTCCAATTGTAAAAACTGGATTCAACGAAGTCATAGGTTCCTGAAATATCATTGATATCTCATTTCCTCTAACTTTTCTGACATCTTCC
>JAFGUQ010000257.1 GCA_016938455.1 Clostridia bacterium | reverse complement strand
ATTCAACATATATCTGATGAACGGGACCACAGCAGTCACCACATCAACCTTAGCATTCACACTTGAAAACGTAGCAGAAAGTGCCATCACTTCAATTAGCATGACAGTAGATAACAATGGGCGTTTATTGACAAACAGCAATTTTAATAATCTCGGACAATATACACTTGATTCATCATGCTGGGATGAAGCGGTTTTATTTACAGGTTATAAAGCTGACGGTACAAGTGTTTCACTGCTGTACAATGAGCAGGGAATGCCATTGATGCTTGATACAGTGACTTTTTCAGAGCCTGACAGGATTAATACAGGATTTGACAGGGATAAAGATTACCCTAATACAATGACTGTTTATGCATTGGTGGGATCAGAGTCAGATTATGATGGAACTGTAGAAATTAGAGCATGGAAAGACGGTAATATGGTTGCTTCTTCAACATTGACTTTAACAAAAGAACTTCCATATGTTGCAGAAATGTATTTTAAAGATACTGAGGTTACTATGCAGGATTTAAATATATCGACTTCATTGGTTATTAAAGACCAATATGGGAAAAACTGCAGCATACCGGTGATTTTTGGAAGTCATATAAGCTCTGAAACCAGAGTAGAGGGAGATAAGAGAATAAGCGTTGCGACCTATCAAAACGGGTATACAGTGCTAACATCTCCTACTGAAATGGATGATGATTCAGTAAGTACTGTAACTATAATATTAAAAGACGGTACATTTGCCACCACAATCAAAGTGATTGGGATTATAGCAGACTAAAAAAATAATAATGAAGAATAGCAAAAAAGATAAAGACAGGAGATTGATGATCAATCTCCTGTTTTCTCATACCGCTTTTTTATAAATCATATTAAGATAGGGAAGAATCAGTGAATAGTCTTTTGTCTCCATCCAGATTCTTGCTTTTTCCCTGTTGAGAATCACAGGCATTCTATCGTGAATATTACTGATGCTTTCAGAAGATTGAGTGGTGATGATGACTGAATTATTATCTTTATCATATAACCCGGCAAAATACATGGTATCTAGATCTTTTGGCTTAAGAAAGTATTTTACTTTTTCATGCCATTCGAAATATCCGTTGGAAGGAAAGACAAGAGGTTTCAGATTGTGAAACATTCTTTTTTCATTGATTGTTTCACCGCGTGCGTTAATAATCAGTTTACTTGAGTTATACATGGGTAAACCCCATTTTGACATTTCGTAGAAAGCCCTGTTTCCTTCAGATCTGATCACAGGGACTGAAGTACCGGGGAAAACTTCGTGACTGCTTTCAAATCCGATTCCAGCTTTGAAATGTTTTTCGATTTCCTTAAGAATTGATTTCATTTCCTGATATTCTTCTGATGTAAAAATAATATATCTTCCGCACATTTTAATCACCCGTTAAAAATATTGTTCTTTATTTTAGGATAATTCTTGTTGGTTGCCTCCATCATGGAATCAATTCCCGAATGGAGAAATACAGCTCTTTTTATCATCCTGTCACCATATTTGTTTCTTATCCCGTCAATGTATTTGTCAATCGTGTTTTCTTTATTCAATAAACTGAGCTGATATAGACTGTTTGATGACAAATCAGTCAATCTTACCTGTACATGCCTGATTGGCTTATTTATGACCATCTCCCTGACCAGCTTCTTACATATATTATATATCTCATTTGTATTATCTGTACAATATGTCAGTTTTTTCTGATGAAGCTGATAGCGGTGATCATTTGTTTTAATGCCAATCTGTATGGTTCCGGTGTACATCTGGTTCATTCTAAGTGAATAGGAGCACCTTTCTGTCAATGACAGCAGAAACGGGTCAAGAAGAGATATATCTTCAATATCTGCAGGTAAAGTAGTGCTGTTACCGATGCCTTTGACTTTTTCTTCATACAAAGTGACTTTTGAATGATCGATTCCATTGGCATAGGACCAGATCAGCAGTCCGAAAAGATTGAAATGCTGTTTCAGCACTTCGGGATTCTCTCTGGCCACCTGGCCAATTGTTTTGTAACCAAGCTTATAAAGCTTCATGCAGGTTTTCAGTCCCACCATAAAAAGCTGGTAGATGGGAAGGTGAAAATATTTTTCTTCCAGTTCGCTTTTATATAGTGAATGAGTTTTGTCAGGTTTACTGAAACCTGAAGCGGTTTTGGCAAGTAATTTACAGTCGGATACGCCGATATTTACAGTAAATCCTAATTGCTTTTTTATCTCAATCCTTATGCTGTCTGCAACTGCTAAAGGAGAGGTTATATTTGCGCCTAAATCAACAAAGCATTCATCAATGCTGTATCTTTCAACAAGAGGGGAATAATCGAGGAGAAGGGAAACCAGCTCGTTGGAACAGGTGATATAGGTGTCATAGTCAGGGGGAAAAATCAAAAGGTCAGGACATTTTCTAAGTGCATCATTGATTGTAAGGGCAGTCTTGATTCCGAGTTTTTTTGCGGGATATGAACATGCCAGAACAATTCCTTTTCTTTGCGCAGGATTTCCGGCTATGACTGAAGGGATATTCCTGATATCAAGCCTTTCACCTTTTGAAAGGCGGTATGCGGCTTCCCAGGATAAAAAAGCGTTATTGCAGTCGATATGAAGTATAGTATTCATAAAACCTCCGAACATACGTTCTATTTTATCACACTTTTAATTGGATGACAAATAGTGTATAATCATTTTGGGAGTTTGATGATGGAGATAAGACAGTTAAGTTACAAGACAATAATGCAAAGCCGGACAACGGAATTACATTTTCCATTCTTATATGAGAAATCAGATAATGAATGGTATATGACATACCGTGAAGGACCTCATAATGTTCCAGAAGGTGACATTGTGAAATGTGTGCAGTCAAAAGATCAGGGACAGACATGGATTCCCTGGGAAGGATTGACTCCTGAACCGAAACTCAGATGGAACAGAACGAAATTAAAGAATGGCAATTATATCAGTCACCGTTTCAGATTCAGAAAAGGTGGCAATGATTACTATGGATACATTTTACGGTCAGACAGTAAAGGTGTGGACTGGACAAAAACAAGATCAGAAATATATGGACTGACAATGGATACTGAGTTTGTTTATATGTCTGGTAATATAAGAGAAGACATTAATGGTGACTTGTATGTGATGCTGTTTGGTGTCTTTGAAGAGAAGTTCACCAACTGCCTCCTGAGATCGCAAAACGGGGGCGATACATGGAATGTATATAGTGAACTCGGATTGCGTAACAGCAGTTTCACAGAAGGTGCAGGGGAAGGTAACTTTCTGTTCTTGAATCAGAAAAGCATATTATCTGTTTACAGAACAGGAGGACCTCTGATTTACGCTCTTTCAGAAGATAAGGGGATGAACTGGAGGCATTTTGTTCTTGATCAATATGGAGTGAATCCTCAGCTCTTAAAAATGAAAGATCATATTATATGTACCTATGGCAATCATGGCATTAAGCTCAGATATTTTATAGAAGGTAAGTTTTCTCATCCGATAGACATATATACTGGCTCCGGCAGCGGATATTCGAATTTGCAGCAGTTATCAGATGACAGATTCAGAGTTGTTTTTGATGAATCTGATTTCCTGATGAGCCAGGTTAACAGTGATTATCAGAAATTAGTACGGGTTGAGTTTCAGATTATCAGGTAATCATGGTCAAAAAATTATCATTACATATGGCATCACATTTACTGATTGATTTAGCATCAGCTTTTTTGATTTCCTATGCTATTAAGGAAAATGCGGATACAAAGACATTTCTGATTGCTTCTTTAATTGGATACAATGCCATTGCCTTTCTGTTGCAGCCGTTCATAGGCTTTTGGATTGATTGCAAGAAAAATGCAAAGAAAATGGCTGCTATCGGCCTTTTGACAGGAGCATTATCCGTTTTTTTTATCACCATTCCGGTTATTCTTGTTTGTGTCATTGGTGCTGCCAATGCCATTTATCATGTCAGTGGAGGCAGCATAGTATTAAGGCTAGATAAAAACAAATCATTGTATGCCGGATTATTTGTCTCAACGGGAACATTAGGCATATACCTCGGGTATCTTGCCAGCTCTTTTTCAGTTTATTTCTTCATTCCTGTTTTTATACTTCTTCTAGCTGGAGCTTTGCTCATAAAAAAGAGTGAGCTGACACCCTACTCCCCTGCAAAAATGGTTAGAGGAAAAAGATTTTACATGACACTTATCTTTCTGATGGCAGTAGTCTTTCTAAGAGGATTAGTTGGAGGATATCTGATATTCGAATGGAAGCAGGGCTTTTTACTGACACTTCTTGTGACCATGGCCGTATTTCTCGGCAAAGCTGCAGGAGGAGGAACAGGAGATAAACTGGGGTTGATTAAAACAGGAGTGATTGCACTTTTTGTTTCAGCTCCACTTCTTGTCTGTTTCAAGGAATCGGTTATCCTCAGTTTAGTTGGTCTTGTTCTTTTTAATTTCAGCATGCCGGTCACGCTTTTTCTGCTTTCGAGGCGATTAAACGGATATGAGGGATTTGCTTTTGGAATTACCGCATTCCTGCTGCTTTCAGGCAGCCTGATATCATATTCAGGGATAAAATTGTCTGATGCAAGTATATTTGCTTTAATTGGTTTGTCTGGTTTGTTATTATATATGTATGATTTGATACAGAGAAGGGAAGAAAAAAAATGATATTGGATGTTGTCAATCCGGGTGGGATACTTGTTCTTGGAGGAGTGCTGTTAGTGGCTGCGCTGGTAGGCGTAGGAGTCATGATTTTAGTTATTTTTCTCATAATAAAGACAATCAGGAAAAATCAGAAGAAGACCAATGAAGACAATAACAAGAAAGAGTAACTTCAGATTTCTTTTAAGTGGTTTGATTGCTGTGGCTATTTTAATTTTAAGAGGTGAGAACAGCCAGCTGCCTCAGTTTCTGTCTTACTTGATCACCCTTTTCTTAACAGTAGTCATTGAGATTAATATTTTCATGTATTTTAAGATAAACGGGAAAATGCTGCTTATGCTGATTGTTTTCACCAATGTGATGACAAATATGCTTCTTCACATTGGACTCGGGTTTTTCAATCATGTGATAGCATTGGAAATTGCTGTAGTAATGATAGAATTGCTGATTTACCTGATTGCTTTTCCCTGTTCGAAGAGAACAACAGTCATCTATACACTGTCAGCTAATATAATGACATATTTAACAGGAGTTTATCTGTTTATGTAAAGGAAAAGAATATGCAAAAATGTGGAATTGTTGGAACCGGGAGTATTGCAAAATGGCATTATGAAGCCATTGAAGCAACAGGAAAAGGTATGGTGACAGGGGCCTGCAGCAGAAACAGGGAAAAACTGGCTGTATTTTGTGAGGCTTATCAGATTAAAGCTTATTCATCCTATGAAGAAATGCTTTCAGACCAGAGTATTGATGTCATCTGCATTTGCACTCCAAGCGGACTTCACAGTGAAATGATTATCAAAGCTTCAAACGCAGGAAAAAATATTGTAGTTGAAAAACCGATGGCTATTACTAAGAAACAGTGTGATGAGGTGATAAAAGCACTTGAAAAAAACAGGACACTGCTTTCAGTGGCTTATCAGTCCCGGTTCAGCGACAGTTTTGTTGCAGTTAAAAAAGCGATTAATGACGGAGTGCTCGGAAAGATCATGTTTGCTGATGTCTATATGAAATTTTACAGATCGGAAGAATATTATTCCACCAGCTCATGGAAGGGGACAATGACCATGGATGGTGGCGGAGCTTTGATGAATCAGGGAAGTCATGGTGTTGACATCATGCTGTTTCTGATGGGAGAGGCTGATTCAGTATATGCCAATGCCCGTACACTGAAACATAAAATTGAAGCAGAAGATACTGTAGCAGCAGTAGTGGAATACAAACAAGGTGCTATCGGAGTCATTCAGGCTTCTACAGGAATCTATCCGGGGCTTCCAAGGAAGATTATGATTCATGGTGAAAAAGGAAGCGTCGTGATAGAAGAAGATGTCATTACCATGTTTGAGACAGTGAACCGGTCAATCCCAGAAGGAATCATTATCGGGAGGAATGACGACTTCAGCGCTTCTGACCCGACGGCTTTTTCAATTGACGGACATGTGGCAATATACAGGAATGCCTTTGACAGTTTCCTACACAAGAAAATCCCGTTAGTCAATCAGTATGAAGCCAGGAAATCAGTGAGTCTTATTGAAGCGATATATGAATCTTCCCTAAAAAAGAAACTGGTCATGGTATCAGAATGACTGTTTAAAAAAAGCATTAAATGGTATAATTAGGAAATGAAAAGAATTTTCAAAATATCAATATATTTTATGATGATGGCAATTATACTGTCATCATGTAATGTCATCGAAATCCCGGTGGATTCGGCCAAACCAACACCAGTGAAGTCAGAGGTACCTGTCGATACTTTCATTCCAGCGAGTCAGACGGCAACACCGAGTAATCCACCTTCTTCAACCCCGACACCTGCCCCTACTCCAACAGCGAAGCCTAATCCTACTGTTAATGATTTATATGAGTACCTTCAAAGTTACCTGGCTACTTATTCCGGTGATTATGGCTTATATTTCTATAACCTTTCTACTGATGAGCATTTTGGAATCATGGATAAAGACAAGTATATTGCAGCAAGCCTTTCAAAAGTACCCATCAACCTTTATCTTTATACACTGGTAGAGAAGGGAACGGTCAATCTGGACACTAAAGTGGCGTATACAGAACAGGATGTGGAAAAAGGAACCGGTAAAATCATCAATGAACCTTTCGGAACAGAATATACACTGCGGGAACTGTCAAAGCTCTCGATTGAGATAAGCGATAACTGTGCTATCAACATGATTATAAGGACAGTGGGAAAAGAGAATTTCATTAATTATATGAATAGTCTGGGTGCTGTCATTGATTATCATACATACAGAACCTGTCCGTATGATATGTATCTGTATTTCAAAGAGCTTTACCGGTTGTATGAAAGTAATCAGGCCATTTATGGTGAACTGATGGGCTATCTGAAAAACACAGTTTACAATGATAAAATACCGGCACTCTTACCGAAAACCGTTGAAGTTGCTCATAAAATCGGAGACTACTTTGAAATACCGTCTCATAATGACGCAGGTATCATATTTACAGAGCAGCCATATATTTTAACACTTCTCTGTAATGAGGTGAATTCAGCTCAAGCGCTTGAAATTATGCAAAACGCCAGCAAGGTGATTTATGATTTTGTTTCATCGGGAACATTACCTGCATATAGTATTGATAATCATATGATGATACCTGACAGAATAGTTAAAGAGCAGCGTCCGTCTCAATTTGGTTTTTTAAGTGAAGTACTGGTTGACAACAAGGTCACCAAGTACTACTTTGACACAAACAATATCAGCCTGCCTGCAGGTGATGAATATGGAAGTGAGCTTGGCGTCACCACTTTCAGAGGAAGTAATTACCGTGACGGCGGAGCATACGGAACTGCAGATATCCAAGAAGAGAAACTGGAAATCATCTGGGATTTTGACATCGGGATTATTGTCACTCAATCAGGAGGTTACTGGCCAGGAGTAGGATGGACAGGTCAGCCTTCTATTGTCAACTGGGACAGCGATGTTCTTAAATCAATGAATGTTTATTCTGAATTTAAAAGCACTGACCTGAAGGAAGTGATTTATGCCACGATGGACGGTAATATTTACTTCTGTGACCTTGTCACTGGAAAATGGACCAGAGAACCTATTCATATGGGTTATCCGACTAAGGGGAGTGTGTCTGTTGATGAAAGAGGGTACCCTCTGCTGTACACAGGCCAGGGAATTGATGAAGACGGAACTAACTATCTGGCACAGAAATTCAGAATTTATGATTTAACCGATCAGAGTGTCATCTATATGATTGAAGGGAATGATGAAAACGCATTCAGAAGATGGTTTGCCTTTGATTCATCAGGACTTCTTGATTCGGCAAATGACACCTTCTATGAAGCAGGTGAAAACGGTATCATTTACAAAATAAAACTGAATACTGCTTATGATAAAACCGCTGGAGAGATCACCATTGACCCGGTCATCACCAAATACAGATATAAGAATCCTTTTGGAAGCCGATATGGAATTGAAAGCTCTCCTGTCATATATAACCACTATATGTATATTACTGATAACAGCGGATTACTGGCATGTATTGATTTAAATACATTAAAGACCATGTGGATTTATAATCTTGGTGATGATGCAGATTCATCTCCTACACTTGAAGTCACAGATGAAGGGGTTTTCCTGTATGCTGCTACAGAGGTGGACAGACAAGGAAACAGCAGCAACCTTGACGAACAGTATTATCCGTCCTATATCCGGAAATTCAATGCTTTGACAGGCGAGCTGATCTGGCAGAAAGAATATTTATGCCATTATGATTCAGTCATTAACGGAGGGACATTAGGGACAGGTATCATCGGAAAAAACGATCTGAAAGATGTCGTTATTTATTCAATAGCCAAAACCGGAACTAATTATGGAGGCAGGCTGGTAGCACTGGATAAAAAGACAGGTAATGAAGTATGGGCGAAGGAATTCAATGCTTACAGCTGGTCATCGCCTACAGCTGTTTACAGTCAAAGCGGAAAAGGATATATTCTGTATTGCACATTTGCCGGGCAGATGCATTTGATTGACGGAAAGACAGGGGAAATAAAAGATACTATTTCTCTCGGAGCCAACATTGAAGGAACACCAGCTGTTTATGATAATATTGCAGTTGTCGGTTCTTATGCTCAAAAAATATTTGGAATTCAAATTAAATAAATATATAATGGTTGTAAATCAAATGAAGGAGATTTTATGTATTTAGTTGGTATTGATATCGGGGGGACAAAATGTGCAGTGGTTCTTGGAAAACCCAGAAACCAGTCTGATCCCACCAAAGATGAAATTGATGTGATTGACAAGATAAAATTTCCTACTGAACCAGGAGTAGATATTATGATATCAAAACTGTTTTCAGCGGTTGAAGACATACTGGTTAGAAATAATGTTAACAGAAAAGATATCCCTGTGATGGGAATTAACTGCGGAGGGCCGCTGAACAGTAAAGAGGGAATCATCATTTCTCCTCCTAATTTAATCGGATGGATCAATGTTCCCATTGTCAGAATATTTGAAGAGAAATTTAAGATCAAATGTAAATTACAGAATGATGCAAAAGCAGGCGCTTTGGCAGAATGGTTTTACGGAGCAGGAAAAGGCTACAGGAATGTCATGTTCATCACATTTGGTACAGGCTTTGGCAGTGGGCTGATTCTTGACGGGAAACTTTATCTTGGCACCAATGACATGGCTGGAGAAATCGGGCATATCAGAATTGCAGAGCATGGACCAGTCGGTTTTGGTAAAGAAGGCTCTCTGGAAGGTTTTTGCTCCGGAGGAGGAATTGCTCAGCTTGCAAAGACAAAGGTACTTGAAAAACTTCAGATGGGTGAGAAGGTCTCTTTCTGTAAAAGCATGGAAGAGCTTGACAGGTTGAATGCCAAGATAGTAGGAGATGCTGCAGAAGCAGGAGACCCGCTGGCACTTGAAATTTATGAGATCAGCGGTACTTATCTTGGAAAAGGTCTTTCTGTTTTTATAGATCTGTTAAATCCTGAAGTCATCATCATCGGAAGTATCTTCGCAAGAAGCCAGTCAATCATCTGGCCTCATGCCAGGAAAGTCATTGAAAGAGAAACCATTTCACATGCCAGGAACGTATGTAAGGTGGTTCCGGCAGCTTTAGGAGAGAAAATCGGTGACCTTGAAGCATTATCCATAGCGGCATATGAAATATTGGAAGGAAAGAATTAATGAAAAAAGAAACTAAACAGATAGTAGAGAAAATGTTTTTAGATAATCAGGCACTTGAAATCTGTCGGAATGAAATTATGGAAGCGTATGAAACCATATTGAACTGCTATAAAAAAGGCGGGACAGTACTTATTTGCGGTAATGGCGGTTCAGCTGCAGACTCAGACCATATTGTCGGCGAACTGATGAAGGGCTTTTTAAAGAAAAGACCGCTTCCTGACAAGCACAAGAAACTGATTGAAGATGAAGATCTGTATGATAATATGCAAGGATCACTTCCTGCCATTTCACTGGCAAGTCAGACTGCTTTAATGACAGCATTCATCAATGATGTCAGAGCAGACATGGTCTATGCACAAATGGTTTACGGATATCGTAACATCAATAATATCCTGATTGCTGTTACCACTTCAGGAAACTCAAGAAATATTATCAATGCAGTCAAGGTAGCCAGAGCCTTTAAAATGAAGACAATCGGCTTCACCGGACAGGGCGGAGGACAGCTTAGCTCACTTTGCGATGTCATGCTGAAAATGCCGGCGGTTGAAACTTATCGGGTACAGGAATTTCAATTACCTGTTTACCACGCCTTATGTGCTATGGTAGAATCAGAAATGTTTGATGAAGAATAGAGGTAAAAAAATGGAAAAAGATAAAATAATTTCAAAAATAAAGGAAATCGGTATCGTAGCAGTGGTACGAGTTGAAAATGCTGAACAAGCCTACAGAGTCACTGACGCATGCTTAGAAGGCGGAATTCCTTCACTGGAAATCACTTTCACAGTAAAAGGTGCTCATAAAATAATTGAGAACATTGCTGAGAAATATGGAAATGACATTATTCTGGGAGCAGGAACAGTCTTAGATCCTGAAACAGCAAGAATTGCCATTTTATCAGGAGCACAGTATATAGTCAGCCCATATTTGAATATTGATATGATTAAACTTTGTAATCGTTATCAGGTTCCTACAATGCCAGGAGCTATGACCATAAAAGAGGTAGTAGAAGCGATGGAAGCAGGTGCTGACATCATAAAGATATTCCCAGGAGGACTTTTTGGACCGAGTATCATAAAAGATATCAAAGGACCACTTCCTCAGGCACAGATGATGCCGACTGGTGGAGTTGATGTAAGTAATGTTCATGAATGGATCAAAGCAGGTGCAGTGGCTGTCGGAGCAGGAAGTTCGCTGACCAAAGGCGCTAAGACAGGTGATTATGCATTAATCACTAAGACAGCGAAGGAATTCATCGAAAAAATAAAAACAGCAAGAGGATTATAAAATGAGCAAAGTAGTTACCTTTGGTGAGATCATGCTGCGGCTGAAATCACCGGACAGAGAAAGATTTTTACAGACCAATATTTTTGAAGCCACCTTCGGGGGCGGAGAAGCCAATGTAGCCGTATCCCTTTCTAATTTTGGAATGGATGCGAAATTTGTGACAGTACTGCCAGACAATCAGATTGCAGATGCCTGTGTCAGAGAGTTAAGAGGATTCGGAGTAGATACCAGTGACATCGTATATAAAAACGGCAGAATGGGAATTTATTACCTTGAAGCGGGATCAGTTCAAAGAGCATCCACAGTCATTTATGACAGAGAGAATTCAGCAATTTCATTAGCAAAACCAGGTGATATTGACTGGAAAAAAGTGTTTGATGGAGCCACATGGTTTCATATTACAGGGATTTCACCTGCTATCAGTGACAGTGCAAGAGAATTATCACTTGAAGCCGTCAAAACAGCCAGTGAAATGGGCTTGACAGTTTCCTGTGACTTTAATTACCGTAAAAAATTATGGAATTATGGTAAATCAACCATTGATGTCATGACTGAACTGGTCAAGTACGTCAATGTAGGGATTGCAAATGAAGAAGACTGTCAGAAAGCTCTTGGAATTACCATTGATGCAGATGTACACAGTGGTGAACTTGATGTAGACAAATACAGACTGCTTTCAGATAAAGTGCTGAAACAATTTCCTGATATGAAAATAATGGCCATTACTTTACGTGAAAGTAAATCAGCAGATCATAACGGATGGAGTGCATGCATCAATGATGGGAAGAGTTTCCATGTCAGCAAGTACTACGACATGACAGATATTGTAGACAGAGTCGGAGGAGGAGATTCCTTTGCAGGCGGATTGATTTACGCATTGAAGCATGATGAAAAAGGCGAGCCGGCGCTTGAATTCGCGGTCGCTGCCAGTTGCCTGAAACATACTATCATGGGAGATTTCAACAGAGTATCTGTCAGCGAAGTAAAGAACCTGATGAAAGGTGACGGCTCAGGAAGAGTACAGAGATAATTGTATTTTCAAACCTATAAATGAATAAGAAACAGATGATACAGAAGACAGAGTAGTCGAAGAGCAATGCTGTCTTCTGTTTATTATCACCATTGAATTCTCTTTTTTGAAATTTTTATGAAAGAGAAATAAAAATTAAGTTTGACAGTTCTACAGTTTTTAATGAATATTGTATATAATAGATTAAAAAGCATCAGGGGGTAATATGGGTATATACAACAGAGCAGACGGGAAATATATTAAGGAATTACCAACATATATAAAGTTCTTTCCATTTATCATGAGAAAAAGACTGGATGCTTCAGTTTATTTCAGCCAAAAAATTGATTTATCAAAAACCATGGAATACATGAAAGAACATGATGTTAAAATTTTTCATATTTTCATTGCAGCATTGCTTAAGCTTGGAATTGAAAAACCTGTTTTCAATCGGTTTGTCGTAGGAAAAAGAGTATATCAGCGAAAGGATCTTGTCATAGGATTCATGGCCAAACAGGCACTTGATGAAAAATCAAAAGAAATCAGTGTCAAAGTATATTTTGAGAAAACTGATAAATTGGATGATGTTAAGAGAAAAGTGCAGGAAAAAGTGGATATCGTTAAAAACAAAGGAGAGTTCAATGTCGACAGCACTATTGACACATTGATGGCTTTGCCGAAATGGATGACAACACTGATTTTCTTTGTTATCAGAAAAATTGATCATTTAGGACTTCTCAGTAAAAAGTTTATTGATGACAATCCCATGTATGTCAGTGCTTATGTCACCAATGTAGGTTCTATTGGATTAGATGCTCCATTTCATCATATGTATGAATGGGGTACAACATCGATTTTTGCAGCACTGGGGAAAATACACAAAGATTACATTATTGATGATAACAGTCAGATGAGAATCACTGATGTCGCAAACATAAATTTTACAATTGATGAGAGAATTGCAGATGGAATCTATATGGCAAAAGCTTTGAATGATTTTAAAAGTTATATGGAAAACCCAAGCCTGCTGGAGTAAGCATGAAAAGTGACGCAACTATTTATCAGATTATAAAAATGAATGCAGAAAAGAATCTCGATAGTATCGCTTATGATTTTCTCGGGTTTACCAGTACCTATGGTGAATTTCTGAAAGATATTGACAGATGTGCAGATTACCTTTATGCATCAGGAATTAAAGAAGGTGATATCATCACCATTTACCTTCCTAATGTACCCAGAGCTTTAATGCTTTTTTATGCAGCGAACAAGATAGGTGCAGTTTCAAATTTTATACATCCTAATATGGCAGTAGCTGAAAGCCTGGATCTTCTGAAAAGAATGAGGCCAAAAGCAGTTTTCCTGCTAGACAGCATGATATTGAAACTACGTGAACTGCAGAGTCATCATATCTCAACCCAATACTTCATCATAAAAGTCAGTGAATTCTTACCACTGAAATATCAGATTCCTTACAGAATCAAGGAGATTTTCTTCCGAATGAAAATCAAAGTGAGTAATGAAGTTTCCTATTACAACGATAAGAACACTGCTGCATCGGGAATCAATGAGTATATGAATGCCTATGGTAATGCCACTATCTTATTCACCGGAGGAACAACAGGGGTACCTAAAGGGGTATGTCTGTCGAGTAAGAACATCAATGAAGCAGCCTTGCTTACAGGTAATTACAGAAAAGACAGAAAAAGCAGTGATAAAATGCTGGCGGTTCTGCCGGTTTTTCATGGATATGGTCTGGTCAACTGCATTCATACCACTTTTATTGAAAGCTGCAGACTGATTATACTGCCATATTTCAAGGACAGGCTTTTCATAAGAACTATTTTGACTGAAAAACCGAACTATATCCTGGGTATTCCAAAACTGTATTCTAAAATGGCAGAACTTCTTGAGAAAAGAAATGCTGATGTCAGCTTTTTCAAAGGTCTTTACTGCGGAGGCTCTAAATTAAGCGAAAGTATCCGCAAGAAAATCAACAGGGTCCTTATAGAGAAAAATTCATCGGCACTTGTTCAAGAAGGTTATGGTCTGACAGAGTGTGTGGGAGCCTGTACTATCATGCCTGCTGACCGGTATAAGGAGAACAGTATTGGACTGCCTTATGAGGGAGTCAGGATCAGGATTGTAAAACCTGATTCAAATCAGGTTTTACCTTCCAATCAGACAGGTGAAATCTGTATCAACTCAGAAACTGTCATGATAGGGTATTTTCAGGAAGAAAGTAATAACATCTATGTTGATAATGGAGAAAGATGGCTTCATACCGGAGATCTAGGGTATGCAGATAATGAAGGTTTCATTTTTTTTGTAGACCGTCTCAAAAGAATGATAAAGATTCTTGGGTATGAAGTGTATCCGGAACTAGTGGAAGCCACAATCAGTAAACTGGAAAATGTCACTAACTGTTGTGTCGTTGAGAAAACCGAAGGAGATAACACTCTTTTAAAAGCCTATGTTGTTTTGACAAATATAACCCAGAAAGCAAAAGCACAAAAAGATATACTGCAGATCTGCGAAAAAAATCTCTCTAAGTGGAGTATACCTAGAGAGATTGAATTTGTTTCTTCAATTCCTGAGACATTGCTCAAGAAAAACGATTATCGAAAACTTTCTTAAAAATCAGAACCCGGAGGCTAAATCGTCAAAACTTCCTGCAGAAGAAATTTTTTCTGGAATGGTTCCATCAAACTGAAAACCATCTGATGTCACTTTGAACTCATTGACACTGAATCCGTCAAGCTTTTTTATTGCATCATTCAGAGCAGTTCCGCCTGGACGCAAACTGTCATTGGCAGTGTTGACAGGTATTTTTATTCTCCCTACATATAGTTCTTCTGTGACACCGTCAAATAACCCTGTTGACTGGTCATAAAAGAGTGTGGATTTCATGTACACTGGTTTATTCTGGATCAACTTAAGCCCTGCTTCAAATTGTTTGAGAACAGGAAACTGAGAGATCAAAGGAGTCAGGTCGCCAATGACACAGGAAGCCTCAAGCTCATCATTTCCAAGACATTTGATATTGACATCTTTCATGACAGAATTATCGTTGAATGCCATATTGGCAACTGCAGTCAGTTCGGCATTGGTGACGACTGTATCTACCGTCACCTGACCGGAACAAATGACATTGTCAGCAAAGAAATCTTCAGCCGATGCATGGGAATCATCAAAATCAATGCCGCCTTTTTCAAGATATGACTGGAAATCTTCTATAGTATATTCTGTTTTCACTTCTTTAGCAGGAGTACTGATCAGAAAGTACATTACAGCGACAATCACAACAACCAATATAACCAGACCGATGATAAATTTGAAAAATCCTTTAATTAGTTTCATAAATAACCCCCTAAATTTATGTTTCCATTATATAATAAGTTGCTAAAGGATACAATTTATTTATTGATAAAATCAAGGGTTATCCTGCTTCTGACAGTAATATCATAAGAAGAGGGAAAGTGGGGAAAAGGCCAGCACTGGAGAAAAAAGTCAATTCTCCGATATAGCCATGATTATTGAAAATATGAAAATCGACATGTACAAAAGAAAGTGATGCTGATAGCTGCCATAGCAAAAATCAAAAAGTATCACCGGCTATCGGTTTTTTAATGGTAAGAATGACTCGAAGTCAATCTTTTTGATTTTACCAGTTTCTTTAAGGTAATGTCGAAGCAGCAGTTTATCTGCAATTACACTCATATCAAGATGATGATAGAATACAATATATTTCATAAGTTTCTCGTCAAATGTTTTCCCGTTTTTTATATCAGGGATTATTTTTCTCTGTGTCATATGAGCGATGACAAGACTCCTGACTAATATACAATGAATTCAATAAACTCTCTTTATGATTATACTGTAATTGTGATAGAATAATTATGTTAGGGAAAAAGTTTTTGGAAAACCAATACTCATTTTAATATTGTAAAAGTAGTAACATACGGGCTGATAAGAACAATCGAATAATCATTAGCCGATACTTGAGCTTCGGTTAACAGGAAAAACATGAAAAAAGGTTGTAAAAATGAAGACAGAGGGTATAATAAATAACAGTAAAATTAAAGTATGAGGGTATGATGAATTTTAAAAAGTTACCAATTTCAATCAAAAAGACACTGATGCAAGGTGTGGTTTACGGAGAGTTCAATAACAGAAGAATATTGTATGGTGTATTGGCTGAAGGCGATTGTGCCACATTCATCATAGTTAATATGGAGTCGCTCCAGGTGGAAAGGCAATTTGATCTCCCAGGAGCAACAGGATCATGGACGCTTGCTATCTCTAAGGATAACCGGGTCTATATTGGCACATATGTCAATGCCGGTCTTTATCGTTACGATCCCAAAAAAGATAATATTGAAGTTCTGTTCACGAATATTCCGGGAGCCAAGTTCATATTTGATTTAAATTGCGACGGCGAAAACAATGTATATGGAGGGACTTGGCCGAACTGTGCGGTTTTCAAATATAACGGAACAGAAGAACGTCTCGAATTTGTTAAAGAAGGAATTGTTGAGTCGGAAAATTATGTCAGGTCATTAGCAATCAATCCCGAAAAAAAGAAAATTTATGCCGGAATTGCCACTCATGCTCATTTGATTGAAATTGATGAAAAAATATGGAAAAAACAGAACATTTTACCCGAAGAATATAGAGATAATGCGTTTTGCTCTTTCGTCGGGTATCAGAATGATAAAATAACAGTGATTGCACAGAACCAGAATGAACTTTTCATGATGGACACTGTCACAAAGAAGGTTATTGCAAAGAAAAAAATTAATGACATCAATGATCATATTCCTTCAGATGCCAATGCAAAGAATTTTGCTTTCAGGTATGATAACAACGGACTGTTTGTCTCTGATTTTCAGAATAATGACTTTTATTTTCTAAAAGGGGAAGATGGCCAGTCCCTGATTGGTGGATTTTCAATAGGAGATGGTACCAAGTTTCTGGTGACTGAATTTGAAGGTAATTTATATATTTATGATATCAAAGAAGGAACCAGAGAAAAAGTCTTAATTGATATACCAAAAAAAGATATAGAAATAAGGCAGATTGAGTTTTATAAAAACAGACTTTACGGAGGCGGATATTTAAAGGGGGGTACTTTTGTTTACGATATTGAGCATAACAGCAGTATCCAATATGACGGAATTGGCCAAAGTGAAGGTCTGATTGCCTATGATGATAAACTGTATATCGGAAAATATCCAGGAGCATATATATACGAGTATGATCTTTTAAAAGAGTGGGGAACCGATAATCCGAAAGAACTCTTTTCACTGAAAAATAACTTTAACCAGGACCGGCCGTTTGCGCTTGAAATTTATGAAGACAAATTATATATCGGAACAGTACCGAATTATGGAAGCACAAAAGGAGCACTGACAATTTGTGACCTGAAGAACAAGAACTTTACAGTCATAGAAAATTTTGTTGAAGACCAGACAATAGTATCACTGAAAGCAAAAGACCATGTTCTTTATGGTGGAACTACAGTCTGTGGCGGGCTTGGAAGTTATCAGGTCCATGAAAGCGGAACATTGTTTGCCTATGATCTGATCAATGGCAAAAAACTATATGAGATTAATCCTGTCAAAGGCAGAAAGAATATCGGTGGATTATACATCACAGAAGATAACCTGATTCTCGGGTGTGCTGATACCACACTATTCATCATTGATGCAAAAACCGGACAGAAAGTGTTTGAACAGTATGTCTGTGTTCACAATCCTGAAAAAGATACAAAATGGGAAATCAGCTTTATAAAAAAAGGGAATAAAGGGTTGTATTATATAGTGACAGGTAATCGTCTTTTCAGTTTTGACTTGAACAGCAAAATGCTCTATCCGATGATGAAAGAAAAAGTCAATCTTCTGGAGATTGATGACCAAGGCTATCTGTATATGCAATACGAAGATGATGTCAGACATATTATAAAAAGCACAGAGAGTGTTTGATTCTTAAATATGGTATAATAAATTTACATGAACATGCACAGACTTTGGACTTTTTGTTTAAGGTTTTTTTAAGAATCAAGTTATATGATATGAATAATATTTAAAGGAGACCATGATGAGTGTTAGAGAGCAATATGAAAACTGGTTACGAAATGCAGATGAGGCAACAGTTAAAGAACTGTTAGCCATTGAAGATAACGAAACTGAAATTGATGACAGATTTCATCAGACACTGGAATTCGGCACAGCAGGACTGCGAGGCGTTATGGCAGCAGGCACCAATAGAATGAACAAATATGTAGTCGGACAGGCAACCAGGGCATTAGCGCAGGTTATCCTGGAAAGCAACAGACAGGATGAAGGAGTGGCCATAGCATATGACTGTCGTATCAATTCAGAAAGTTTTGCAAAGCATTGTGCCAGTATTTTTGCCGGACATGGTATTAAAGTATATATATTTGATGACTTGAGACCGACACCTGAACTTTCATTTGCAATCAGACATCTCAAAACTGTCGCAGGAGTCAATGTGACTGCCAGTCATAACCCAAAGGAATATAACGGCTATAAAGTATACTGGGATAAAGGATCTCAAATACTTGATGATATTGCTTTAAAGGTTCAGGAGTATATCGGCCAGATAGATTTGTTTGATGAAAGTAAAATGATTGATTTTGAAGAAGGTGTCAGAAGTGGAATAATCAGTATCATTAATAAACAAGTGGATATTCCATATACTAAGGAGGTACTGAATCTTTCCATCAATGACGACAATGTGAAAAAAGACATTAAAATTGTCTATACACCTTTTAATGGAACCGGTATTAAATTCATACCAGCTATTCTGAAGGACAGAGGTTTCAAGAATGTGGAAATAGTGAAAGAGCAGATGACTCCTGACGGGAATTTCCCGACCACCCCATATCCTAACCCTGAAAACACAGAAAATTTTGAATATGCGATTAGATATGCTAAGAAGTCGGATGCGGATCTTATTATGGCCAGCGACCCGGATGCTGACCGCATAGCGATTGTCGTTAAAGATAATCATAATAATTATGTTCCTTTAAGTGGTAATCAGACAGGTGTTCTGCTTATTAATTATATATTGTCCCAGCGAAAACAGCTTCATCTGTCTAAAACCAACGATGTGATCATAAAAACCATTGTCACTGGAGATATGAGTGTACCGATTGCAAATGACTATGGAGTAAAAACACTTAACACCCTGACAGGATTCAAATATATCTGCGGACTGGCCAATGAATTTGATGAAACCAATCAGTATAATTACGTTTTCGGGTTTGAAGAAAGTATCGGGTATTGTCCCGAAACATTTGCCAGAGATAAAGATGCCGTCAGTTCTGCTATGCTGATTGCTGAAATGTGCGGTTTTTATATGGCAAAAGGGAAAACGCTGTATCAGGTAATGTATGAGCTATATGAAAAATACGGATACTACAAAGAAAGCCAGTTTTCCATCTTCTACAGGGGAATGGAAGGTGCTAGGATCAAGGAAGGAGTTATGCAGGCATACAGAGAGAACTATCCGAAAGTGATCGGTGATATGACCTTAACAGAAAAGACAGATTATGAAAAGGATGATACAGGCCTTCCAAAATCAGATGTTTTGAAATACACCTTTGATGACGGGTCATGGTATGCTATCCGGCCATCAGGAACTGAACCGAAATTAAAGACCTATCTGTATTCTGTTGGAAAAACAGAAAAAGAATCAGATGATAAGCTGAAATTGCTAGAAAGTGAAATAAAGAACCATTTAGAAAATATTGAAAGGGTGGTTGTCAATGACCAAGATACTCATCGTTGATGATGAAAAAGAAATAAGAGATGTCATAAGTAAATATATGCAGAATGAAGGGTATTTAACCATACTTGCTGAAACAGGTGTGGAAGCTGTGATCAAGTATCACGATGAAAAGCCTGATATTGTCATTCTTGATCTTAATCTCCCGGACATTTCGGGAGAGAAAGTGTGTGAAAGCATCAGAGAAAGTTATGACACTCCGATTATCATGCTCACAGCGAAAGTGAATGAAGATGATAGAATAAAAGGACTGACATTAGGCGCAGATGACTATGTTGTCAAGCCTTTTTCACCAAAAGAGCTTGTCATGAGAGTCAAAGCTATTTTAAGAAGAGCCATGAAAGAAGACAAACCGGTTGAAAAAATTGAGTTTGGTAAGATTGAAATCGATGAACAGTCATACATCGTGAAGAAAGACGGAAAAGAAATCACATTGACTCCTATTGAATTCAAGATTTTACTGGCACTTTCAAAAAACCCTGAAAGAACATTTTCAAGAGAACAGTTAATCACCTATGCTCTTGGATATGAATATGATGGACTTAACAGAACGATTGACTCACATATTAAAAATCTGAGGCAGAAAATTGAAACTGACCCGGGAAGCCCGAAACACATCAGAACAGTGTTTGGAGTGGGGTATAAATTTAAGGAGTAAAATGACTAATCTAAACCGGCTTTTTGCACAGTACTTTATCATCGCTATCATTTGCGTTCTTCTGGTAATGATTTTAATCTTCAATTATACCTCCACCATTTTCTTTACAGATTTTTTGGCTACAACCTATGAAAAAAGTAACGATACAGTCTTCGAGACCATTAAAGTTCTGCTGGAAAATGATGCTTTTTTCGGTTTTTACAGACGGAATTTTTTAGAATCGATTGCACAGGATGGTACCATTGAACTAATCCTATTCCAGGATGAGGAGCATATCATGAGTGTGGGACCGATTAATTTTGTCATCGGGCCGGACCAGTCGACATTCATACATGCCTTTGAAGAGGACAATTCAATTAAGTATGTTTATACATTCACTGTATATGAAAAAGATTTTACCTTAACCATATCGCGGTTGAAGGACATAAAACTGGTTGAACAGAATGCTAAGTATCTGAATCGGCTTAACCTCATGTATCTGGCGGTTTTCATATTCGCGCTGCTGGTGACTACATTACTTTCGCTGATGCTGTCAAAGCGTTTCAATAAACCGATTATCACGATAAAAGAAAATATCAACTATATTAAACGAGGTCAATACGGAAAAATAAAAGAAACTGACACAAAAGCCAAGGAACTCAAAGAACTGTCAGTGGAAATCAACCAGCTGGCTATCAGCAAGGAAAATGAAGACAATATCAGAAAACGTCTGTCAAGTGACATTGTCCATGAGCTAAAGACACCTATCACTGCTCTTTCGGCTAATCTTGAAGCTATTTTAGATGGTATTTATGAAGCAGACCATGACCGGATTAAAATTTTATTAGATCAGACTAATCGTTTGTCAAGACTGGTCAACGGGCTTTCAAAACTGACTATTCTGGAAACAAATGCTGAGGAACTAAATAAAGAGAGAATAGATTTATCTTCTATTGTCAAAGATATCATAATCACTTTTGAACCGGCTATACTTGATCAGAATCTGAAATTTGCCTCAAATATTGAGGAAGATATTTTTGTCATGGGAAATGTTGATAAACTTCTGCAGAGTTTTATCAATGTGATTTCAAATGCTTTGAAATATACAGAAAAAGGAAGCATTAAGGTCAATCTGTATAAAGACCATGGAAAAGCGGTTTTTGAAGTAAAAGATACTGGAATAGGCATTGATGAAAAAGATCTCCCTTATGTTTTTGAACGTTTTTACAGATCAGACGAATCCAGAAGCAGACAAACAGGTGGTGCCGGTATCGGACTTGCCATTACAAAAGCAATTATACAGGCACATGATGGAGAAGTGAAGGTGGAAAGCACCATCAATGTGGGCAGCACCTTTACCATTATATTAGATACTGTTGATTAATTTGTTCTGATTTATCATAGATAAGGGTCAAAAATAAATTCAGTTAACAGTTCATTATCTTTTTTCACTTTAATGTCATGCAGGTTCCATTGATATAATCTGGGTACTTCATAATCCGGATAGAAAATATCTGAGACCGTGATATGCTGTAAATAAGAAGCCAGTTCATCAGCTGTATTCCCATAATCAATGAAATGAATAACCCATCCGGTACAAATTATATCATCATATAATGTGGTTAGTTCACCGTTGTACAACCATTGAATAAGTCTGATATCATCTTTTTCCGCTTTTATTTCGATATTCATGTTATGAGATGAGCGGGAATAATCTTCATCTGCTTTAAAACCAAGTAAGGAGGTAACACATATACTTGCATTTTCATATGATAAAACAACCCAATGACGATTTTGTATATTAAATTCAAGAACCTTCCCATCAAAACGCTGGATATCAAGTGAATCACTGATGCTTTTCACTTTGTTTCTGAGTTTTGCCATTTTTCGAATAGTGATAAGAGTATTATCTTTCTGCTTACAGGCGGTCATCACTTCAGGGTAATAATTTTCTGAAAAAAGAGCAGGATCAAGGTATGAGATTCGTTTATCCTTATGAGGGTGACACCTGATTCTTTTTCCGTCATCTACATAAAAACGAAGAAATGAAACCTGCTTTTGATACACTGCTATATTAACAGGAAATGATTGCCAGCCAAGCCCCCATGTTTTATGCTGATAGGAGCCTTCTATTACCGGGAACCTGTTTATTGATCCTAATCCTCCGTTTTTCCCGATCCATGAATAGGCTGTCTTATCATCCATGATACGAGTTATTCTTGTCCGCGGGGTTTTCATCACATTGGAATACTTTTTATTGACATAATCTTCTTTATCCAAATATAGTCTCTCATCAAAAAGAAGGACAGCAATTATTAGATTTGAGAGATAATCTGGGTGTTGAATGTTGCAAGCGACACCAAATCCATCAAGAACACCAAAACCTTCTACCTGAGCTATGTTATATATATAGGACGGTACTTGCGTGAACCCATCAACATTATAACTTCTGATTGCAGGAACAAATTCATATCCGTTATTGAATCTGAAAATATCAAGAATTTCATTTTCGATTTTTTCAAACCTCAGTTTTATACTATTATCTTCATAGTTCTCATCAAGTGCCTTTTTTATGATGGCAAATCCCTGCAATGTGACAGTGTTATAGGTAATGCTCAGATTTTCACCCCATCCGAATCCTCGTTTCTCGGTATAGTTCAACCATTTATTCAAAAAATCTCTTGATTGTTTTTTATGGTCATCATTCCCGGTAAATTTACTTATTGCGGTTAATAGCGCTCCGTCATTGACAATTTTATTGGTATAAAACAAGATAGCGTTTTTACATTCCTTTGAAAACCAGTGAAATGAATGATTAAGCATATTGTCAATTAAATATGCTTCGCTTTCACTTAAGCACTCAGGGTAGAATAGTTTGATTATAGCAAGAGGGGCCAATGTAAAGAAAGCAGCATTTGTATCATTCGGACGAGTTTCTTCAAGATACCACCGAAAAGCACCATACATGTCACTTTCTGAATCTGTTATCTGAAGTTGACTGATGGCATCAAGCATTTTCAGACCTTCTCCTTGACTAATGCTTCCGGTCACTTTTCCAAGCACGAAAGCTGAGGCTGTATCTCTTCCGGCATGAAACTTACTTAAATGAGCTGTCTCAATCGTATGCCCATGGCCTGCTTTTAATACCAGCCCATCTTCAATAACAGGTTTTTCCATTTGCTGACATAGTTTTTCCATTATTTTCATCATTCTTTTACTCATCCGTTACCATCCTGACTATATAAGTATTGCTCATCGAATTTTAAGTGTATGAGATTCTTGTTAATATTATACACTATAACAAAGTGAAAGACTTTTTTTGCTTTAGAGAAATAGCAGTTTTACTATTGAAAGCTCATCAGGTCACTAACTGCTTATACATGAAAAAGAGGCATAGCTGAATTATGGAATGAATTTGCATATGCAAAGAGAAACCGGGATCATATAATTGCAGCAATCAATTCACTTTTAATAGTTATGCGGGTTTTATTGATCAAAAATTCTTTGTTTGTATAATCTGTATTAAGGTATAATGTTTTATATAAATTAATTTTCAAGTAATACAGACCTTACCGGCAGCAGAAAAGGATATTTACTTGTTAAAATTGAAAACACATGGGAAAGTGAGGGGTAAAATGGAAGATATTTACAAAGAATTCAAAGTTTTTTTTGATGATGAAAATAAGGAAGAAGCAGTAAAATATATATTGAAGAAGCTTAAATCAGGGGAGATAGATGTAGTTGATTTATACAGTCAAGTATTAACGCCTGTACTAAACAACATCGAATGCGACCTGGAAGATAAAAAGCTCTGTATCTGGAAAGAGCATATCAAAACTGCAATCATAAGAACCATTGTTGAAAACTGTTATCCATATGTCATTGAAAGAAGAAACCTTGATAAAAGAACTTCAAAAGGTGTTGCCACTGTTTTGTGTCCTCCAGATGAATATCATGATTTAGGAGCCAGAATGATATCAGACTTTTTCACAATCTGCGGATATGAATCAATTTTTGTAGGGGGTAATACACCATACAAGGATTTCTATAATGCCATTAATAAAATAAGACCGGCAGTGATTGCAATCAGTGTGAGTAACTATTATCATCTGGTAGCAACTAAGAAAATGATTGAAGAAATCAAGAGCACAGCAGATTATCCTGTAAAAATTGTAGTCGGCGGCTATGCCTTTCATGATGATACTGAAAATAAATTGAAAACTGTCGGTGCGGACTATTATTCCAGAAGTTTTAAAGATATTGAGGCACTTTCAAATAACGAGGTGACCCTATGAGACTTGGATTGGGAATCGCTGTTAGGTTTTTAAAATCAAATAAAGGACAGACCCTTTTGATTATATTAGGAATAGCCATTGGAGTTTCAGTACAGATATTTATCGGTTCTTTAATACAGGGACTTCAAAAGGGGCTGATTGATAAGACGATTGGTAATTCTTCTCAGATTACCATCACTTCAACCACTGAAGATGCCAGAATTTATGAATACGATGCTTTGATAAATACCATAAAAAGCACAGACAGTGATATTCAAACTGTATCAGTATCATTGGATAATGCTGCTTTTGTTGAATTTAACGGAAACTCACAGTCTTTACTGGTCAGAGGATTTGAGATTGATGAGGCAAATGGAATATATGACTTTACTGAAAGGGTCGTTGAGGGAACTTATCCGATTAATGAAAATGACATTATTCTGGGTATTGATTTGAAGGATGAGTATGGCATCGAAATTAATGATAAGGTAAAGATCACCACCTATAATCAGGATGTCAGGGATCTAACCGTGGTCGGCTTTTTTGACTTTAAGGTGGCTGCACTGAATACATCTTGGGGAATAGTCACTCTGGAAACCGCTGCCAGTCTGTTTAATATTGAAAACTCAATTACTTCCATAGAAATCAAATTAAATAACAGCATGGTGTTTTCAGCTGATGAAATCGCATTGAAGCTGCAGGATAAAATTAATAATCCGGAATTGAAAATAACAAACTGGAAAGTACAGAACGAATCTCTTTTAAGTGGTCTTCAGGGACAGGATATTTCGAGTTATATGATTCAGGTCTTTGTCATGATTTCGGTAGTCCTTGGCATTGCAAGTGTTCTTGCCATTACAGTCATACAGAAATCTAAACAGATCGGTATTTTGAAGGCAATGGGTATCCGTAATTCATTAACGAGTTATATCTTCTTGTTTGAAGGTATGATTCTTGGTTTTTTCGGAGCGTTACTGGGTATTCTGTTTGGCCTTGGATTGTCGTTCGCGTTTACAAAATTTGCACTTAATCCTGACGGTACACCTGTCATTGCGCTGTATATCAACTATTCGTTTGTCATGATTTCAGGAGCTATTGCGGTTGTGGCCTCAATACTGGCAGCCTTAATACCAGCGTTACGGTCCTCAAAGTTGAATCCGATTGATATCATCCGAAATAATTAGATGGAGAAGAAAATGAGCAATATACTAGAATTAAGAAATGTGAATAAAATATATGGAACTGATATACAGATACAGGTATTGTATGATATTAATCTGATATTTGAAAAAGGTTCTTTCAACTCAATCATCGGGCAATCTGGAAGCGGGAAAAGCACGCTTTTGAATATTATCGGAACATTGGATAAAGCTACTTCAGGTGATGTGCTTATTGAAGGGAAAGATATTAAGGCCATGACCGCAAATCAGCTGGCTGATTATCGGAATGAAACCATTGGTTTTGTCTTTCAGTTTCATTACCTGCTCCCGGAATTCACTGCCATTGAAAATGTTCTGATGCCTTACCGCATCAAGAATGGAAAAGTGAATAAAGAAATCATTGAAAAAGCAGAGGAAAGCCTGCGACTTGTTGGTCTTAAAGATGTCATGAATAATCCTTCGACGAAAATGTCTGGAGGACAGCAACAGCGAACAGCGATTGCAAGAGCATTGATTAATAATCCGAAGGTGATATTGGCTGATGAACCAACCGGTAATCTTGATTCTGACTCAACTGAATCGACTTATGAACTTCTAAGAAGCATTAACGAGAATTTTAAGACAACCTTTATCGTTATAACTCATGATAGAAGAATCGCTGAAAAAGCTGATAGAATCATTGAGATAAAAGATGGAAGAATCAATCTGGATGTTATGAAATAAAATTGTTTTCTGACTTAAGGCAACAGGCGTAATAAATGTCATATGGAGAAGGCTGTTTATCAGACATATGCCATCAGAACTCATTTTACACAATTTCTCCACACAATCTCCATAAGTGAACGATATAATGAGGCTAATGAGGAGTGCGCCAGTTCGGTGCGTAGAATATAGTCGGGTGGAAGTCCCGACCTGATAAAGTTTAGCAAACAGTCAGTATCAAGCCTT
>JAFGUQ010000256.1 GCA_016938455.1 Clostridia bacterium | reverse complement strand
GTTCTGTGAGGGGCAGCAGCTACTCCTCGCTTGATGTGATAAATATTAAGAAAGGGAAAGAGTAGTGGGCTGTCTACTCGACGGTGTTTTAATGAAGAATAAGAAAGTAATCATTGTTTTAATGGTAGTGGCCATTCTTTTAGTTGGCGGAATCGCAGCAGCCAGCTTTGATGAAAATGGAAACTTTGTTAATCCTTTTACGAATATATTAAGTCAAAAGGTACAAAACGGAGAACTTACACAGGCAGAAGTGGATACATTCTATAAAGTATTTGATGCTATTCATCAGGATGAAGCGTTTATTGCAGGCGGAAAAGGTATCATGGACAGAGACAGAACCATGCTTCAGGACAAGGAACTTCTGAGAACAAGACTGACTGATAGAATTTCACAAATGGTTGAAGACGGAATAATCACTTCTGAGCAAGCTGCATTATTAAACGAATATTGTGCAGGAGGAATTGATAAAGAAGCCTGGGCGAATTTGTCTGATGAGCAGATAGCCTCATTGAAAGACGCACTAGCTAAAGTAAGAGAACAATGTGCTCCGTTAAGAGATTTTGCATCAAAAGGCATGATGGGAGCTAAAAGAGGCGGAAGAGGATTTTCTGCTTTTGAATCAAACGACTAGTAAGAACATATTCTTATCATAAGAAAAGGGGTATTTCAGAAAATGAAACACCCCTTTTTTAATGCTACTCTTTTATTCAGTTGGTTAGTAAAGCATTTATCTGTTCTTTTACCACTGAGAACGATAATCCTCTATCGGTGCAGATATCTCTGATCAGCATCCCTTTTACACTGACAGCACCACCTAATATGGGATCGATTTCCTCGCTTGTCAAACCATAATCAAGTAGATCGTTGTAAGTGGTTTTTCCCTTGACACCAATTTCCTCTTCTTCTTCAGTTTCTTCTGTGATTGTCAGATTATCATAATAGACAAGTTCGGTCGGAACAATATAATCTTTCAGAATTTCTGCACGCTCACTGCTTAGCCTGTTTTCGCTGATCAGCAAATCATAAGCAGATTGCGGCAAATAAGCATATACAGTGAAAGGGGTATCAGTATATAAAGCGACGAAGAAAGCGACTGAGGAAGTCCCTATTTCAATATCCTCACCAAGATTGGTAAAAATGCTTTCAAATGAGTTGACAGCTACTTCATCAGGATTCTCGGTGACTATTCCGAAAGCCTGCGCCAGTGTTTCACTGGTAATGTCAAAAGAGTTTTCTATATCCAGGAAGGTATATGAACCGCGGATATCTTCTGCATCATATTCACCGGAGACCAGTTTATTCGGCTGTTTTACTGTTTCAGTTTCCCAGAAACCTAAAGCATCTGAGAGAATGATTCCGCCAACCATGATTACGGCAATGACTACCGCTATGATTTTTGAGTTAATTTTCATTCTTCTTACCTCCTGGCAGTTTTAAGTCAAGTGTGTCATCAACAGGACAAGCGTATTCTGAAGTGCATTCAAGACATCGGATGCACTGATGATCTGTCACTTTTTTCTTGTTATCAACAGTGATGTTCATCGGACATACCTTAGTACATTTTTTACAGCTGATGCATGAAGTTTCATTTCTGTGAATCTTGAATATGCTGAATAGATTGAAAATACCAAGCAATGCACCATATGGACAAAGATATTTACACCATGGCCGCTCCATGATAAGAGAGAGCAATATGGTGACAACTAATATAATGATGGCAGTGATGGCAACTTCGCCGGTCCAGAAGTTGAATAAGGCGTAATACGGGTCATAGTCAGCAAAGATAAGCGTCAAAGATCTTGCGGTGACATAAATGACGGCAATCAATACAAAATACCTTAGAAACCGTAAATATTTATCAAGTTTCACCGGCATCATATGGTTATATCTTTTCTTGAAAAGTTTCTTCCCAAGTTTCCCGATCCATTCCTGCAGGCTTCCAAGAGGGCAGATCCAACCGCAGAAGACAGGTCCTAAAAACAATGTCAGGATAAAGACTAATACCATCAATACAATTGAAGCAGTCTTCACTTTCTTTACCAGTATGCCCAAAGTGACCAGTGTATAAAAGGTTTCCACTCCGCCAAAAGGACAAATGGCATGTAATGATATCTCAGGTAAAAAAGCTTTTCCAGCTTCAGACAGAGAGTGATTCACTGCAAACAGAGTAATCACTATGAAGAATATGGCCTGGATGACATGACGAATTTTAAATTTTTTCATTTTTTTCCTCACAAATTTTAATATATAGAAAGTATATCATTCAATTATGGAGAAAATATGTTAAATGACATTTATTTTTCATACAAAAAATGCACAAGATATACAGATGTGAAGGTCATGATTAAGATAACGAAAGAAAAGGAGAAAAAAAATGAGAAACAAGAAAATGATCATTGCCGCTATTGCGATTTCACTGTTATTAGTAGGTGGTGTTGCCATGGCAGGCTATAATGGTAATGGAAACACTAACTTATATCAGAGCACTTTAGCAGATAGAGTGGAAAGTGGAGATATCACCCAGGCAGAGGCAGATGCTTTTTATCAGCTGTATGAGGAACTTTGTGAAGAGAATAATGAACTTATGCAAAGATTCAATAACACAAACAACAGCAAAAGAGGTCTTTTTATGAATTCTGAAGCAATGGCAGAGTATACTGCAAAACTTCAAGTGAAGATTGATGAGGTTTTTCAAGGACTTGTCAATGATGGGATATTGACTCAAGCACAGGTAGATAGCCTTAACCCATTTGAAAGAGGTGCAGGATTCAATGTAGAAGGTGCGTTAGGTGATTTGACAGATGAACAATGTGATGCAGTTGAAGCTGCTATGGCTGATGTACATGAGTACATGGGTGAGCTTAAATCTGATTTATCAGAAGCTGGAATCATCGGATCAAACCCGAGAATGACTTTAGATGGCAGTAACAAAGGTGGCGGAGTAAAAGGAAGACGCAACTAAGAATCATAACCATATAGAAGAAGAGCAGAAATACTGCTCTTTTTTTATACCTCATATACTATGTAAAGAAATATAAAACAAGGAATTAATTAAGTTTTAGTAAGGAAACTAAATGACAGTACCTACTTGTGGAGAAATTAAGTGAAATAAAAACACATTTTAATACAGAATCTTCATAGGACATACAAATGTGAAGACTATGATTAAGATAACGAAAGAAAAGGAGACAAAAAAATGAAAAACAAGAAATTAGTCATTGCAGCAGTGGTAGTATCGCTGTTATTAGTAGGCGGAGTGGCCATGGCCAGTTTTGATGAAAACGGGAACTTTGTCAATCCCTTTACCACAGTATTAAGCGAGAAAGTGAGTAATGGTGAATTGACACAGGCAGAAGTGGATACTTTCAATAAAGTATTCGAAGCAATAGAAGCTACTGATGGACTTATGATGCAAAGAGGCGGTATGTTCGGCGGTAGGGGAAGCACTGGACAGCTTGCGAATTCGGACGCTCTTAACACTTATACTGCAGCAGTTCAGGTAAAGGTAGATGAAGTATTCAATAAGCTTGTCACAGATGGTATTCTGACACAGGAACAGGCTGACCAGGTTAATGTTTTCGAAAGAGGAAAGGGATTCAGAGTAGAAAGTACTCTAAATGAAGATCTGACAGATGAGCAGTGTGATGCTGTTGAAGCAGCAATGGATGAAATCCATGATTATATGACAGCAGTAAGAGCAGATATGGTTTCACAGGGACTGATGGCTGAAGGGAATATGAGAGGAAACTCAGGAAGAGGATTCAGAAATCAGGATAATGATTAAAAACCGTCAGTAAAAAAAGAGAACGGGTAAAACCGTTCTTTTTTTATGTGTCAAAATATAATATAATGAAGAAAAATAATACAGGAGAAAGAAATGATTAAAATATGTGCCATTGGTGAATTACTCATAGATTTTACACCAGTCGGGAAATCTGATCAGGGGAATAATCTTTTTGAACAGAATCCAGGAGGCGGACCTGCTAATGTGGCAGTTGCTACCTCCATGCTGGGGATTGATACTGCTTTTATCGGAAAAGTAGGGAAAGACAGATTCGGAATGGCGCTTCAAAAAGCACTTACTGATAAAAAAGTGAACATGAAAGGGCTGGTTTTTTCTGATAATGTCAACACAACACTTGCTTTTGTTCATTTAGATGAAAACAATGACAGGAGTTTTTCTTTTTACCGTAAACCGGGAGCGGATATCACCATCACAGACAGCGAAGTGGATTACCATCTGATTGACGACTGTGAACTGCTTCATTTTTCATCTGTCTCCATGACTGATGAACCTTCAAGAACCACTACCGTCAATGCTGTAAAATATGCAAAAGAAAAAGGAAAGCTGATTTCATTTGATCCTAATTTAAGAGAACCTTTATGGAACAGCTTATCAGAAGCAAAAGAAGTGATTCAAAGCATGCTTACCTATGCAGATATTTTAAAAATATCAGAAGAGGAACTTCTTTTTCTGACAGGTGAAAATGATCTTCTTAAAGGATGCAGAATTATTCAGAAACTGGGGGTGTCTTTGATTTTTGCAACGCTTGGTAAAAAGGGAGCGATGTATCTATATAAGGATATTACAGGCAGCCAGAAGACATACGATGTCAAAGTGGTTGACACAACAGGATGCGGAGACAGCTTTGTAGGAGCGGTGCTTTCTAAGATCATGACTCGTGAGCAAAGACTTGAACATCTGTCAAAGGATGAGCTGGATGAGATTAACCGATTCGCCAATCTGGCAGGGTCACTGACTGCCATGAAAAAAGGTGGTGTTCCTGCTATGCCTTCCTTACAGGAAGTCATCGAATTTGGTAAAAAGGCTGTAATGTTATGAAGCTGAACATCGCTGCATTTGCTTCTCATGGAGGCAGCAATTTACAGGCTATTATTGATGGTATTAAAAAAGGACAGCTTGATGGTCAGATCAAGGTGGTCATCAGTAATAATTCAGACAGTTTTGCATTGATAAGAGCAGCAAGAGAAAACATCCCGCATTTTCATATCAGTGCTTATACTCATGAAAAGGTAGATGAAAAAATTCTTGAACTGATGCACATGTATGATATTAACATCATCGTACTTGCCGGTTATATGAAAAAACTACCCGATAAGGTCATTGATGAGTACAGAAATCATATATTAAATATTCATCCGGCGCTTTTACCCGGATTCGGAGGAAAGGGAATGTACGGTCTGAATGTGCATAGAGCCGTGATAGAGGCTAAAGAGGAATACACCGGAGTGACTGTTCATCTTGTAAATGAAAATTATGATGAAGGAGATATCCTGCATCAGATTAAAGTCAAAGTGATGAAAGACGATACACCTGAGTCATTAGCAGCACGTGTTTTAACAGAAGAGCATAAAATATATCTTGAAACACTAAAAATGATTTCAACAGGTAAAATTATGTTAAAATAAAAGGGTAGGGAAGAAAATGGACAGCAAAGCAGTAAAATATAAAACTAAGGGAACATGTTCAAAAGAAATCTCATTTACCATTATTGAGGGAAAAGTGAGAAATCTTAAATTTGAAAACGGATGTGACGGAAACTTAAAAGGGATATCAATTTTAGCAGAAGGAATGGAAGCGACAAAAGTAATGGAAGCGCTTGAAGGAGTGACTTGCGGTAAAAAAGACACATCATGCCCTGATCAGTTAGCAAAAGCAATAAAAAAACATTTGGAGAAATAAATGAAGGAAATTGGAAAAGGTACTTATGTAAGAGCTGCCTTCGTGGTGGGATTCATCTACTATATCATTAATTTAATCAGTATTATCGTATCAAAAAGCATACTTTTCTTTAACAGCTCTCAGGGATATAATTACTTATCAATTGTCTGTACTGGAATATTCCTTTATCTGTTTTATACCTCCTTGAAAAAAGGAGCACTGACAATCAGATATATCATCACCATGTTTGCCATTCTAGTCATTTTCCCGTTTCTTCTTGGGATTTTCACGGGACGGATCACATTATGATGAATATAAGAGAAGCATTAAAAATCAATCCTGTGATTGCCGCAATCAGAGACACCGGTCATTTGAGCATGGCACTTCAGTCTGATGTGAAGATTATATTCATACTGGCTGCTGACATTTTCAATATCTCAGCCTATATTCATCATATCAGAGAAGCGGGAAAACTGTCTTTTGTGCATATTGATTTTCTCGAAGGTCTGGGTAAAGACAAAAAAGCGATTGAGTTTATCGCTAAAAAAATAAAACCTGATGGGATCATCACCACAAGGAGTAATTTGATCAAGTATGCAAAAGATTGCAGTCTTTATGCTATACAGCGATTTTTCATAGTGGATTCTCAATCCCTGGAAACCTGTATCAAGACGGTATTGAATGTCCAGTCTGATCTGATAGAAATCATGCCGGGAATCATGCCGCAGGTGGTGAAAGACCTCTCAGGTACCATGACTACACCTATCATCGCCGGAGGACTGATTTCTAAGCAAGAGGATGTCACATTGATGATGAATAGCGGAGCCATAGGAATTTCAACCGGAAATACTCTTTTATGGAAGTGAATCAGATGAATGATTTTCGAAACATCAGTCAGGGAAAGCAAATTCCAAGAGAGCAGTACAGCGATCAGCCATATGTGGTCATAGCAGATAACAGAGACTGGGTATGTGTGATTACTACTGTAAAAGGTGACGAAGGTGCCAGGGGAGAACATATTGGAATTACAAGAAGCGCTGATAAAGGTGACTCCTGGACACCGCTTTTATTCTTAGAAAATGCACAGGAACCTGAATCTGCATATGGTGTTCTTTTAAAAGTACCATATGGAAGAATATACTGTTTTTACAATTTCAACAAAGATGATGTCCGCTTCATTGAATCATCGGAAGGCCTGCACCATCGTGTTGATATGCAAGGTTATTTTGTATTCAGATTCAGCGATGATCATGGTGTTACATGGTCTGACCGTTATGAAGTGCCGGTCAGAGAAACAAAAGTGGACAGAAACAATGCTTATCAGGGGAAAATCCGCCTTTTCTGGACTGTAGGGAAACCACTGTTAATAAGAGACTCATGCTATTTTCCCATTCATAAAATACAGGATATGCTGACCGTCTCCGAAGGTTGGTTCATACATTCTCCGAATATCGGGGTAGAAAAAGAGGTTTCAAAACTTATATTTGAAACACTCCCTGATGGAGAGGAGGGATTAAAAACTCCTGAAGGAGGAGGGTTGATCGCTGAAGAACAAAGCATAGTCAGTATTAGCGACGGCAGCCTCTACTGTGTCTATCGAACGGTAGATGGACATCCTGCTTATTCAATAAGCAGAGATGGCGGACATACTTTTTCAAAACCGCAGTACCAGGCTTATGCTGATGGCCGACTTATGAAAAACCCAAGAGCCGCAAATTTCATCTGGAAACTGAAAAACGGTAAATTCCTGTACTGGTTTCACAATAATGGCGGAAGGTGGTATGAAAACAGAAATCCTGTTTTCGTTTCTTCAGGGATTGAAGCTGATACCGATAAAGGGAAAACCATAAAATGGTCACAACCTGAACTTATATTATATGACAGAGATCCATACACCATTATCAGTTATCCTGATTTTATCGAAGATGGCAATCGTTTCTATATCACGGAGACAATGAAAACTGAAGCTCGATGTCATGAAATAAAAGAAGAATTCATGATAAATCTGCTTAATCAGTTTGATAATGCTGATGTTTCAAAAAGAGGACTTCTTATGGAATATGAAAGCAGTGATGGAGGAAAACTGATAATGCCTGATCTTCCATATTTCACTGAAAGAGAAGTAGTGAATTCAACATACAATTCAAAGAATCTCGGCCATGGACTGACCATTGAAATGTGGTGTGAATTCAAAGAGAAAGTAAACAGGCAGATTCTTTTTGACAGCAGAGATAAAAATCATAAGGGAATTCTGATCGAAACCAACTTGAATCATGGAGTTTCCATTGTGCTGAATGATGGGTTGATGCAATGCTCATGGCAGAGTGATGATGAGGTGCTGAGAGTAAATTCAACACATCATATCGCAGTCGTTATTGATGGGGGACCTAGAATCATTTCATTTATCATTGACGGGAGATATAATGACGGCGGAGAGGTCAGGGAATTTGGTTTCGGCCGATTCAGCCCCTATTTCAGAGAGGCTAACGGAGCACAAACAGCTGAAGTCAGTGCATCGGCAAGGGTTGTAAAAATCTATGGAGTGGCATTGATGACTTCAGAGGTGATCGGGAATTATAATCATGACAAGATATAGTTACCATAACTGATTTGTTTATATGATTTTATCCGTTGTTTGAATAACAATGGTTTATTAAGGTATAATAGGATAAGAGAAACTATTTAAGTGGAGGGATTTATGAATACTTTAGAATATGCGATGAAAATGGAAAACGAAGGAGAAGCCTTTTATCTTGAACAGGCAGATAAATACGAAGGTCAACTCAAAAAGGTGTTTACAATTCTTGCACATGACGAGAAAATACATGCAGAGATAATCAAGAGCAAAATGGAGAATATGACATTTGAGCTGAAAGACAGCCATACCTTAAAAGAAAGTAAATCTATCTTTAAGGACAGCAAACAGTTTCATAGCGAGTATAAGGTTCATATGGACCAGCTTGATGTGTATCGTCTTGCATTGGCCAAAGAAAAAGAAAGCATTGATTTATACAGCGAATTTCTGGAAAAGGCAGTCAGTGAAGAAGAAAAAGCTCTTTATAAGTTTCTGATCAATCAGGAGCAGGAACATTTCAGAGTACTTGAGGATATCATCATTCTGGTCAACCGTCCGAATGACTGGGTTGAGTCTGCAGAATTCGGAATTCGTAAAGAGTATTAATTTGATATTTTAGAGAAACAGGTATATACTGATATCAATCGAATCATGGCGAGGAGAATTGGAGCCGTAATTATTGTAAAAAGAATTTCTTTTTATTGCAATTGCGGTTTTTTTATTGGAGGAAAACAGATGGTTGACATAGTCATTATAGGAGCAGGGGTCATCGGATCTTTTGTAGCCAGGAGCTTATCAAAATATCAGCTTTCAATTTGCGTAACTGACAGGCATATTGATGCTGCCATGGGTGCTTCGGGTGCCAACTCAGGCATTATCCATGCCGGTTATGACGCTATTCCCGGTACACTGAAGGCAAAATTCAATATTGAAGGTTCCGATATGATGGAAAAGACATGTGAGGAACTTAATGTTCCATATAAAAAAACAGGATCGCTTGTCATTGCTTTCAATGATGAGGAAATCAGTAAGATTCAGGAAATGTATGACCATGGTACAAAAGAGGGTATCAGGGATATGAGTCTGATCAGCAAGGAGCAGGTGCTGACCCTTGAGCCGAACTTGAGCCCTGAGATCAAAGGTGCGCTTTTAGCAAAAACAGCTGCGATTGTTTCACCGTATAAACTGAACATCAATGCACTTGAAAATGCTGTCAGAAACGGCGTGGAATTTTTACGTGAGCACACTGTTCTGGGCATAAAGAAAGAAAAAGAAGTTTTCAGTGTAATAACTGATAAAGGAACACTGACTTGCAGGATGGTGATTAACTGTGCCGGATTATATGCAGATGAAATTGCCAGAATGGTTGGAGATGACAGCTTTAAAATCATTCCCAGAAGCGGAGAATACATACTTCTTGATAAATCTGAAGGGACACTGGTGAATCATGTGGTTTTCCAGGCACCTACCATGGAAGGAAAAGGAGTACTGATTACCAGCACTGTGGACGGGAATCTTCTTATTGGCCCTGATGCCAAGGAAATCAAAGATAAGGATGAAAGAGATACCCATAGAAGCAGTATTGATTATGTATATAAGAAAGGGCTTCAGACAACAGACAAATTGCTGCTTCATAAATCAGTGACCATCTTTACAGGAGTCAGAGCAACTCCTGATAAAGGAGATTTCATTATTGAAGAAAGCAGATACTGCAAGGGTTTCATAAATGTGGCAGGAATTGAATCGCCCGGGCTTTCCAGTGCACCGGCCATAGGAAATCATGTGGCCTTGATTGTCAAATCAATCATTGGAGATATAAGTGAAAAAGAAAACTATTCAATGACACTGGAAAAGAAAAAATATTTCTCGGAAATGAATGAAGAAGAAAAAAAAGAAGCTATTCTGAAAAATCCGCTATATGGAAAAATCATCTGCCGTTGTGAAAGTGTTACAGAAGGAGAAATCATTGACAGCATTCATCAGAAAGCAGGTGCAGTGACGATTGATGGAGTGAAAAGAAGAACAAGAGCTGGTATGGGCAGATGCCAGGGGGGATTCTGCCTTCCGCATGTCATGGATATCCTGTCAAGAGAATTGAAAGTAGATAAGGATAAGATTCAAAAAGGGGACGAGGGTTCCTATATACTGACAGGGAGGACAAGACAATGATTTATCATGAACTTATCATCATCGGAGGAGGTCCTGCAGGAATGGCAGCTGCCGTAACTGCAAGGGAAAGAGGCATCAGTGACCTTCTGATCATTGAAAGAGAGAACATGTTAGGTGGCATACTGAAACAGTGCATTCACAATGGATTCGGACTGCATTACTTCAGTGAAGAGCTGACAGGGTCGGAATATGCTGCTAAATTCGTGGATAAAATTGATGAATTAAAAATCAGCTATAAATTAAATACCATGGTATTGTCAGTTGATGGGAACAAGATGGTATATACTTCAAACGAGGAAGACGGCTATGTGATTTACAAGGCAAAGGCGATTATACTTGCCATGGGCTGCAGAGAACGGCCAAGGGGGAACCTGAGAATTCCGGGATCTAATCCGAGTGGTGTCTTAACTGCAGGAACAGCACAGCGTTTTGTCAATATTGACGGGTATCTGCCGGGAACAAGCTGTGTCATACTGGGATCGGGAGATATCGGACTGATCATGGCAAGAAGATTGACTCTTGAAGGTGTCAAAGTGAAAGCGGTCTGCGAAATCATGCCTCACCCAGGTGGATTAGTCAGAAACATTGAACAGTGCCTTAACGATTATGATATTCCACTTAAATTATCACATACAGTGTTCAGTATCCATGGCAAGAAAAGAGTGGAAGGGGTCACCATTGCCATGGTTGATGAGCATTTTAACATCATTGAAAATACAAAGGAATATATTGCATGTGACACTCTCCTGCTGTCAGTAGGTCTTATTCCCGAGAATGAACTGACCTTTGCCATGGGTGCGAAAATAGACAGTGTCACTAACGGGGCATTTGTTAATCAGAACCTTGAAACATCAGTGGAAGGAGTGTTTTCCTGCGGGAATGTCCTTCATGTTCATGACCTGGTGGATTATGTGACCCTTGAAGGCATCAAGGCTGCAGAACATGCTGTTGAACATATTAAAAACAATGCACTGAAAACAATAAGAAGAGTTACTGTTGTCGCTGCAGCGGGAATCAGATATGTCATGCCACAATATATTGACATCACTGAAGAAGAGGAAGTTGTCAGGGTGTATTTCAGAAGCCGAAAAGTTTTTAAAGAAGTGAGCACTTTCGCATCATGCGATGATGTGTGGATTTCCAAGAGAAGACATTTGCGATTACTGCCGGCCGAAATGGAATTTATTGAAGTTAACACAAACGATATTAAAGATGATACTGTGTATATAGGAGTGGATGCATGATGAATAAGAAAATAACCTGTATTGTATGTCCGAGAGGATGTGAAATGGAAGTTACTTATGATGAAAAAAGTGTACAGAAAGTAGAGAATAACTTCTGTAAACGTGGAGAAGCGTATGCAAAAGAGGAAATCCTTTCTCCTAAAAGAGTGGTCACCAGTACGGTGAAAGTAGAAAACGGAGAATTGGCGGTACTTCCGGTGAAAACAGTGAGACCAGTCAGAAAACAGCATATTTTTGATATCATGAAGAAAATATATACGATTGATGTGAATGCACCTGTCAAAATCGGTGATGTCCTTTATGAGAATATAGATGGAGAAGGGACAGATCTTGTAGCGACTTCACAGACTGATGTGAGAAGATAACATGAAGCAAGTGAATTTGAAAAACAGAAAATGCCTGATTACAGGAGCCAGCAGAGGAATCGGGAGGGAAATTGCCCGTTATCTTCATCAAGAAGGAGTGACTCTTTGCCTGGTTGCTACTAAACAGGAAAGCTTTTATGAACTGAAAAAAGAAATAGGTGAAAATAATATATATTATCTCTGCGGGGATTTACTTGATATGGATTTTTCATCTTCATTACCTGAAAGAGCCTTTGAATTGATGGATGGACTTGATTACATCATCAATAATGCAGGAATCGCTTTTGCAAAACCATTCCTTGAATCAACCATGACTGACTGGGATAACATCATGGCTTTGAATGCGAAAGTACCATTTGTCATATGTAAAAACGCAGTACCGCTATTAAAAAAATCAGAAGTGCCTACAATTATCAACTTATCTTCAGTAGTTGGTAAGAAGGGGTATGAAAACCAGAGCCTGTATTCAGCATCCAAACATGCACTGGAAGGTTTTACAAAAGCGTTTGCCAAAGAAGTTCAGCAAGATGGAATCAGAGTGCATCTGATTGCTCCAGGCGGTGTAAAAACTGAAATGGTGATGAAAACGCGGCCGGATCTTGATGCTTCATTACTGATTGAAGCTGACGAGATTGCAGATTTGATAGTTTTTCTGCTGACAAGAAGAAATAACGGTGTGATTGAGAATATTGAAATAAGAAGAGAGTCAAACCAGGCGTTTAAATAACAGAACTTTAAAAGATTAGAGGCTGTTTAAATACTCTGCAAGCTGATCTGCTACTCCCTCAACATATTTAGATCCGAGAATCATGATGATATCACCTGATTTCATGTGCCTGATCAGATGGTCCCGTATTTTATCATAGCTGTCAAGATAGACAGTATCTTTCCCTGTTTTTGCAATATCCTTAGCCAGATTTTCTGAATTATTAATTAAATCTTCTTTTTCACGGTCATCGTAAACTTTTGCCATGATGACATGATCGGCATATCTGAAACATCCGGTGAATTCTTTATACAGGCTTCTTACTCTTGAATGAGTATGAGGCTCAAAAACAGCATATATTTCATGATGATCCATATGGCTGACCGTTTCAAGGGTCACATCAATTTCAGTGGGATGGTGTGCATAGTCAGCAATGACTTTTATCCCTCTTATATCCGCTCTGACATCAAGTCGCCTTTTAGCCCCTTCAATGGATTTAATGGCTTCTATGATATCGATGATATTGCCTCCAAGCACATGGACTGCAGCAATGGCAGAAAGCACATTAAGAACATTATGCCTTCCTGGCATACCAAGTGTGACTCTACCCCTGAATTTCCTGTTGATAAAAAGATTAAATGACGGAAAACCAAGTCCGTTATAGGTGATATCGAGTGCACTGTAATCAAGTTCCTTATTATTCAATCCATATTTAATGACATGGCAATTTACCTGATCATAAATGAAGTGAGTATTTTCGTCATCATCACAGATGATTAAATAACCATTGTCAGGAATTAACTTGGCATATTTCAAAAAGGATTTTTTCATATCATCAAAAGTGGGGAAATAATCTACATGGTCATGTTCGATGTTAAGGATAATCCCTATAAAGGGGTGAAGAGATAAAAAGGAATCAGTAAACTCGTCTGCCTCAGTTACAAAATACGGTGAATTTCCCACCTTGACATTACTGTTGAGGAACCTTGCTTCTCCTCCGATATGAACAGTAGGGTCAAAATTACATTTTTCCAGCAGATAAGCGACAAAAGTGGTAGTAGTTGTTTTTCCATGTGTTCCTGATACACCAATGCCATACTGATATTGTTCCATCAACTTTGCCAGAAGATCTTTCCGGTTCATCATTTCAATGTTGTTGCTGATACCATACTGATATTCACAGTTCTCTTTATTGATGGCTGCAGTATAAACAATGAGATCGGGATGACCGACTTTTTTTTCATCTTGCGGAACATGAATGACAGCACCAAGACTTCTCAGGTAATCTACCTTTTTTGTCTGCTCGATATCTGACCCTGAAACATGGTACCCGAGTCCAAGCATGATTTCGGCAAGTCCTGACATGCTTGACCCGTTTATGCCGATGAAATGAATATTTCTGATTTTGCTGTTATCAAGTTTTTTCATGATTACCTCAAAATAATAATACTACAAATGAAGTGAATATAAAATCATTTTTAATGGAATTTTAATCGTGGATTAAGGGCAAATAAAACAATGTATGGTAAAATAGAGACATAATCAGAAAAGTAGGTACAAAATGAAAAGAGATAAACAAGTCACAGTTGACAAAGTCAAATATGTGATTGATCAGACCGGAGTTTCTTATGAAGAGGCTGAAAAAGCTTTACATAGGAATAAAGGTGATAAAGAAAAAACAGCAAGATGGATTGTTTCTCAGAGAAGAACCGTATTTGCCATTGCAGGAAGAGCTTTTATCGGATTGTTCTTTTATAAATTCATTATCAAGAAGCGTGACAAGACTTTTGTCAATGTCCCTTTATGGCTTGTAGGAATTGTAGCAATTATCATGATGTTAGGAACAGCAAATACCAGCTTTTATTATTTTGAACTGGAAGGAGCTATTACCTTGATTACTGTTCTGCTGATTCTGGTTACGCTATTATCAGGCTGTGATGTTCTGATCAGCAAAAAAGAATATGAGGCAAAAATCCGTTTGAAAAACGTCCAGAAGAAAGTAAGGCAGGTTGTCACTGATGACCTTGAATATGAAGTCAAGGAAAATGAAGACGGCGAATACAGCATTGAGGTAGATGAATAATGGCAAGAATACTGGTAGTTGAAGACGAAATAAAGATTGCGCGTTTTTTACAGCTCGAGCTCATCCATGAAGGATATGAAGTTGTCGTTGCCTATAATGGACATGAGGGATTTAAAAAAGGGAGTGAGGAGTCTTTTGACTTAATCCTGCTTGATTTAATGTTACCTGGTCTCAGCGGAATTGAAGTATGCCGTAGAATCAGAAGCAGTTCTTCAGTTCCGATTATCATGCTGACAGCCAAAGATGATATATCAGATAAAGTCACAGGGTTAGATATGGGAGCAGATGATTATATAACCAAACCATTTGCGATTGAAGAAGTGTTTGCCAGAATCAGAGTGGCACTGAAAAGAGCAAAGAAAAAAACTGATGAGAGCAATCTTTATCAGTATAAGGGGTTAACAGTTAATGCAGATAATTATGAAGTGTCATATGATGATGAAAAAATAGTTCTGACAAAAAAAGAATTTTCACTGCTTGTCTATTTGCTTGATAATATCAATGTCGTTGTTCCGAGAGAAACCATTTTATCAAAAGTCTGGGGTTATGAATATATTGGAGAAACAAACATCGTTGATGTTTATGTCTCTTATATAAGAACAAAGATTGATCAGAAATATAATGTTGAAATCATCAAAACAATCAGAGGGGTCGGTTATATCATCAGGGAGGATGACAATGATTAAACCGAGGCTTGGAGTCGCGAAGTCACTGAGAAGAAAACTCACCAATCAATATCTGGGTATTTTTACCATTGTATATTTTCTTTTGCTTTTAATTATCATGATTACAAGAGTGGAAGCTGAATATCTGAATACAAGAGACCATCTTACCGACAGTGTTTATAAAAAGATTCATAATGAAGAACCGATCATCAGTGCAGGAGAATACTATAAAGACGGATATGAGCAATATATACTAAGCTATGCAGAATACAGAGTCACAGGTGATGATGCAGTATTTGTAGATGGCGAAGGATCGATTCCGGAATATGATTTTCTGAAAAATTTCAAGTTTTTCAACAGCATAAGGTATTTCACCAAAACCGGAGATACCATATTCAACTGTAAAAACTACAGTGATGATAATAGGACCATGTTTATTACATTTGATCTGTTCAATTACTCGTTGGATAATGTGTTCTTCGGTGAACTTCTTATTCTACTGATCACTTTCATAGTCATTTATCTTATCGGCGTGCTGCTTTTTGTTTCTATTGGAAATGCCAAAGCAAAAAAAGCGCTGAAACCGATTCATGACCTGACTGCACTGACTTCCTCTATTAATGAAAATAACTTGAATCTCCGCATTGATGTGGAATCTGCAAGGTATGAATTAAAGGAACTCTGCATTACGCTGAACAGCATGCTTGATCGTATTGAAAAAGTATATATGAAACAAAAAACGTTTGTTTCTGACGTTTCACACGAGTTAAGAACACCTATCAGTGTCATTGACGGATATGTGAACATGCTTAAAAGATGGGGCAGCAGTGATCAGGTAGTGCTGGATGAATCAATTGAAGCGATTCTGTCAGAAACCAAAAACATGAAAGAACTGGTAGAAGCGCTTCTTTTCCTGGCCAGATATGATAATCATTCAATAAAATATGAATCTGAGGAACTTGATATTTCGGGATTACTTGAGGATGTCTACAGAGAAACCAAACTGATGGATAAGGACAATCATCATCTGTCAATCGATATACAAGAAGGACTGATTTGCCTTGGTGATTACAATAAAATCAAAGAGTGTTTACGGATATTCATAGATAATTCGTTGAAGTATACTCCTCCTGGAAAAGATATTCATTTGAACTGTAAAGAAAGTGATAAATATATCATCATCACTATTAAAGACAAGGGTATCGGAATCAGCAAAGATCACCTTAAAAATATTTTCAACCGTTTTTACCGCGTTGAGACTTCAAGAGCCAAAGAAACAGGAGGTTCAGGACTTGGACTTCCAATTGCCAGGGCCATTATTTTGGCACATAACGGCAAAATCAGGTTATTCAGTAAAGAAGGATCAGGTACAACCATAGAAATATTACTTCCGAAAGTTATCGCTTAACCACAAATACTGATAAGAATATTTTTTAGATCAATGTACTATGACCATTAAACATGTTTTTCATAGTGCCTTATAATGCAATTGACAACAATGGCCAATATTTGTACAATAATATTAGCTAAATTAGCTAATAAAGATGTTGGAGGACAAAATGAAAGTCACTTCTACTGATATCAAGAATAACTTTGGAAAATACATTAGGCTGGCGATAAAAGAAGATATTGTTATTACGAAAAATGGGAAAGAAGTGGGAAAGCTGACAGCTTCTACTTCATATTTAAATGATTCAGAGGCAAAATATGAAACTAACCGGAAAATAAAGTCCTATGATGAATTTTTAAAAATGAGCAGAGATAACGAGAAACAATTTGAATATATTGATGAAGAAATCTATCAGCTGGCTTCGCCAAAAACAACTCATCAGAAAATCCTGTTTGATATGGCAGGTACATTCCATCCATATTTTAAAGAAAAAAAATGTACTCCGATGATGGCTCCATATGATATTAAACTTATCAGATCAAATGGTAGCATTAATGTGGTTCAACCAGATTTAATGGTCATATGTGATTTAGATGATCAATTGAATGATGAGGATTATTATCTTGGCGTTCCGACATTCATTGTTGAAATTACTTCTAAGTCAACAAAAAGCATTGATTATGTCAAAAAACTTGACTTGTACTTGAATTGCGGAGTGACTGAGTATTGGATAGTCGATGCTTCTATCAGAGAAGTTCATACTTACCTTTTCTGCAACAGGGAAATTATAAACAGCAAAACATATTCTTTTGACCAGACAGCTAAGTCTTTTTCCTTTGAAGGGCTGGAAGTCAGTTTCAACCGATATTAACGATGAAGCTTTTTTGAAACAATGCTTCTTATTTTTTTGCCTTTCCTGATGGCATGGGCAATGGCGATGATTGGGAGAGTCGCAACAACCACAATGATGGACCAGGTAAATGAAGAGCTGCCTTGCAGAAACCTTGTCAGCAGTAAATCAAGCGAAATACTGAAGAGGGTAATATCAGATAGCAGCACCATGAGTAACCCCAGAAAATCATACACTTTAGAAGTAATGATAAAGTAAGATAAGATGACTAGGACAAACAAAATGACATTGGCCGGCAGCAATAATCTGATGATTGACAGCTCTGTATCAAAGAATAAAGCGAAAAACACAGAGATGATGATGGCATTCAAAATGAAATAAAAAGTCAGCGGAAGGATTGCTCTGATTTTTTCAGGTATGAAAATACCAGATAAAATCACCCAGACGATAATGATGGATAAGCAGGCGTATCTGGCCCACAATAAATTGCCGGATATGATGAAATTCAATAAAAGAAGATAAAGAATGACGGCGAGACTATCATAGGTGAATAATCTGAAAAAAGAGTTTTTTTCTCTGAAAAAGGGATAGGCTACTCCAAACCATACAAGAACCACTGAGATAAGTGGGTAAAGTGACCAGGTGATGTTTCTTGAGACAATTAGATTGATGAAAAGCGGGACAATAGCATAAATAAACAGCAACAGGCTTAAAATGATGCCTGTAAAAATTTTATTGGCTCTTTTCCCTCCTGTCACAGGTAATGATCTGTAATCAGGATAATCTTTTTCCCTGACAGCTTCAGTTGAGTTTGGATTGACTACCTTAGTGTGACATAAGGGACACTCAGTATGATAATCTGATAATTCAACACCGCACTGTACGCAATAAGACATGATAACCTCCTTAAGTGTTGCTCTTTATTTTCACATGGACACCCATTTTAACAAGTTTTGTGAATACATATTCTTCCACCTTTGTGTCATTGATACTTCTTCCGAATGTGATATTCAGGTGGTCAAGGTAACTGACAATGCCGCAGGTTGTTTTCCCATGGGGAGAAGGGCCTGCGATAATCGTAGCATCTTCTATGAATGCAGCCATTTCATCAGGCATGGACAGCTGCCCCAGATTTGTCAGGGTTCCGGAAAACTGAGATGATCCCAGCGTATTGTTGATGAAACTGATAAACATGTTTTTAAAGTCTACAGGAATGTGCCTGACTACTTTATTGGTAGCCAGAGAACAGTTATCCTGAATCATGGTCAGAAGATGCTTTGAGGTCAGATGGCTTTTTAAAAAACTCTTTATTTGTACAATGATATCTTCCAGATTAAACACTTTTCTGGGATCGATAAAGGGGATGACAAAGAGGGAAAAGTTTCTCATACATTTGTAAGGGTAATATTTTCGCATGTTGACTGGGATTTGAATAGCGATTTCCTTATGGTTTTTCTGGACCTTGACCTGCTCGGCCTGGATATGAATGAGTGCTTCCATATATAAAGCTGCTAACAGCTCTGTTATGGTGGCATCATGTTCTCTTGCCGCTTTTCGCAACTGATCCACTGACACTACTCCGGTCACCACATGATAGACACCATGAGGCTCCAGCTTGTCATGCAGCTGATAGATCCCCTTATTACCAAATAGAGACCTTTTTTTTTCAATAGTCATTTCCTTCTGATTTTCTAATACTTTTAGAAAAGCATCTTCATATTCCTCTTCCGGTGGGATTTCCTCTTTATGAAGAATTCCATGAAGAGGAGAACTTAGCTTTCCTGACAGGATCAGATATTCCTGCAGAACGGTTTTTAAAAATTCCATAGCTCCGTAACCATCTGTCAGTACATGGAAAACTTCCAGCGCAATTCGTTTATTGAAATATTTGATTTTATACAGATAACCGTTGTTAAGAAAAGGATACATTCTTTCACAGGGGTATGGTGTATCTGGCCAAAGAATAAAACTGTTATGGTTTTCCTGAAGATAATTCCAGAACAATCCTTTTTTTAAATGAACATTATAATATGGAAACCGCTTCCTGCAGTTCTCCATTGCCTGAAGCAATATCGACGGTATGACATCTTCTTTTAGTGTAAGAGACACCCTGAAAATAGCGGTATCTCTGGAAGACTCTATTCCCGGATAGATGTTCGCTGATGTATCAAGACGATACCAGAGACTGCTTTGCTCTGTGCTCATGAATGTTTTACCTTTCTAAAATATCATATCTATATTATAATCGATATTGACTGTGGTTACTACCTTGCAGAGCCAGGGTTATCATAATATAAAAGCCAATCAGGAAAAAAATCAGTGATAATGCTATAAATCTTATCAGACGGGTATATATAAAGTTGAGCTGAATTGTATAAGATGGTATAATTATTCATTAAGAAGGTGAATTGAATGGACTCATTAATTAGTAAAATCATTAAAGTAGAAGAAAGAGCGCAGCAGATTGTCAAAGAAGCTGAGAATGAAAAACTGGGCATTGAAAAAGAACTGCAGGGCCAGGTTGATGAGCTGGAAAAGAAAATCATGAAAATGGTTGAGATTAAAAAAGAACAGCTTATCCAAAAAGCTCATGATGAAGCTGAAGAAAAGATTGTCAAGTTAAATGAGACAACAGAAGAAAAATTACAGAAAATGCTTGAAGATGCTAAAAAAAATATGAAAATGTGGGAAGACAGCATCTACGACAGTATTGTGGAAAGAGTATGATCAATGTTCTCTGAGATTTTCAAATACAGCAGCATATCTACTAAAATCAGAGCAATGTATAAAAAGTTGCTTGATGAAGATGACTATAAAAATCTAATAGAAAAGAAAAGTGTTGCTGATGTAGCTGAATATCTTAAAAACAGAACAAATTACAACGAACTGTTAAGTAAAGTCAATGTATCTTCAATACACAGGGGACAGCTGGAAAGTATACTGATTAAACAGATGATCAATGATTATGATAAGATATTCCATCATGTCAACGGAAATATCAAACAGTTTATTCAATTATTATATGATAAATATGAAATAGAAAGTCTGAAGGTGGTTTTCAGAATATTAGAAGCAGGTCAACTTACTGAACTTGACGAAGATTCATTTGCTTTCCTGAGTAAAAATGAATCATTGAATATATCAAAACTGAAGGAGAGCAGGAATTCAAGACAACTGATTGCTAACCTAAAAGGATCCATTTATTATGATATTCTAAAAGACTATGAAAATAACAGCACATTTTTAAATCTTTTCAATATAGAAACCTCACTCGATCAGTACTATTTCTCTCTTCTTACCAGAAAGAAAAAGAAACTTCTGGAGGGTCAGGACGAAAAAATCATTAATGATGCTCTGATTGTACAGATAGACATCATGAATCTTCTCTGGATTTACAGAAGTAAAAAATATTTCACCATGGATCGAGAAGAGATTTTCAATAATATGATACAGAACAAATCAAAACTGAACAGAGAGACAATCAAGGAACTGGTTGACAGCAAAGATGAGAAACAGTTTAATGTCCTTATAAAAAACACCAGATATAAAGACATCTTTGAAACCAGCAATCAAAGTTCCTTTGAAAGAAACTATAACCGGTTCATCTATAAAATGCATTTGAACAATTTAAGGAGAGATAATTTCAGTATTGGTGCGATTGTTGCTTATATCCATTTAAAGGAGTTTGAAATATCCAATGTCATATCGATTGTTGAAGGAATAAGATATAATATTGATAAGGAGAACATTAAGCAGTTCGTAGTAATTTAAGAAAAGGTGGATACATGTCAGTTGAAAAAATGAAATTGGTTAATATTGCAGGACCAATCAGAAAATTTGAAGAAATCATCTTAAAGCACATCATTAACAATGATGTCCATCTCGAAGACGCACAGCTAGTTCTTGAATCAATTCATGGACTGTTTCCTTTCATGGATGAAAACCAATATGATAACAAGCTTTTTTCGATTGAAGATTTGAACAAGCATTTCAATGTGACGACTAAAAAGCTCTCGATAAGTAAAATCAATGACATCCTGGGAGAAAATCAAAAAGCAGAAACACTTGATGCCTATATTAAAACAATTCAGGACAGAGTGAACCTGCACCATTCAATTATTGATGAGAGCACTTCTAAAATCGGAGAAAAACAGCAGGTGATGAACCAGATGATTCCGATTATGGAACTTGATATCAATATTGATAATCTCTTCCATTTTGATTATGTTAAATTCAGATTCGGAAAACTGTCCTCAGACAATTACAGGAAACTGAAAAGATACATCAGAGATCTTGATGTCATATTAATCACGAACCAGGTCACAGAAGATACTGTATGGCTTTCGTACTTCATGCCTGCCATCATTGCAGAAAAAATCGATTCCATTTTTGCTTCACTGTTCTTTGAAAGAATCAGACTTGCCGGAGGGATTGAAGGAACTCCGAAACATGTGCAGGAAGTACTGAACATGGAAATCAATCAGCTGAATCTGAAAATTGAAAAAGAGCAAAAAGAGTTTGATGAGTTTATACGCGCTGAAAAAAGTAATTTCCAGAAAGCTTTTACTGAAATCCACTATCTTCAAAGGGCAAATGAGATAAAAGTCTATGCAGGTCATACCATGGAAAGCTTTTATATTGTGGGCTGGGTTCCTGAAAAGAAAGCTGAGGAAATCAAGAGAGCACTGTCAAGTGATCTTGAAATGATGTATATTGAAGAAGACGCTGATGATGTGAAGAATACCAATCCTCCTACTAAATTGAAAAACAGAAAAATGATTGCCCCTTATGAGATGCTGATTACCATGTATGGGTTACCACAGTACAATACAATCGATCCTACATCTTTTGTGGCCATTACTTATACTGTCATGTTTGGAATCATGTTCGGTGACATCGGACAGGGTTTCCTGTTCCTTCTTGCCGGAATATATTTTAAATTCGTAAAAAAGAAATCGTTCGGATTAATTGTTCTCAACATCGGTATTTTCTCAATGATTTTCGGATTTCTATATGGCAGTTTCTTCGGTAATGAAGAAATCATCAGACCGATCTGGAGTTCACCGCTTCACAGCATAAACACCATACTTTATATGTCTGTGGGAATGGGAGTTTTCATGATCCTTGTAGCCATGGTGATTAACATCATCAATAAAATAAGAACAAAGGATTATGGACAGCTTTTTTTCAGTAAAAACGGTATAGCGGGGTTTGTCCTGTATCTTGGAGCTATTCTTTTCATCCTGAATTTTGTTATTACTGGTAAAGCCATCGGGTCTATTGTGCTGATTGTGCTGTTTTTTGTTTTACCGATCGTGGCGATTTTCTTCGAAAAACAACTCAGTGAGAAAATTGTAAAAGTTAAAAAAGAACATCAGGAGAAGCACAGCTTTGTTGAAGCTTTCTTTGAACTTTTTGAAGCGCTTCTCGGGTTTTTAAGCAATACTATATCATTTGTCAGAGTAGGTGCGTTTGCTCTGAACCATGCAGGATTATCTCTTGCGGTTTGGACTTTATATAACATGAATACCTCGGCGGGAGGTAAAGTGATCGTTTTAATCATAGGGAATCTATTGATTATTGGTTTAGAAGGGTTAATAGTAGGCATTCAATGTTTAAGATTGCAGTACTATGAAATGTTCAGTCGATTTTTCAGTATCAATGGACGTAAATTTGTTTCACAAAATATAGGAGAGGACAACTAAAAGGAGAGAAATTATGGATTTTGTATTAATCGTATCGTTAGGTTTGGTATTAAGTGTCGTAGGATTAGGATTGGCCATTGTGTTTAAGAAAGCCAATGGGAAGAATGCCAGAAAGATATTGGGAATCAATATTGTTTCACTGTTTGGCATGCTGATTGTAGCAACTATAGTGCTTTTATCCAATTCAGCTGCCTATGCAGCAACCGCAACAACCGCCACAGCAGCGACAACTGCCACAGCAAGTGCTGATGGATTAAAGTACCTGGCAGCCGCTTTATCAACCGGTCTTGCCAGTATAGGAGCTGGGATTGCTGTTGCAGCTACAGGTTCAGCTGCTTTAGGGGCAATATCTGAAGATTCAAGCTTGTTAGGTAAAACACTGATATTCGTCGGGTTGGCAGAAGGTATTGCCATTTATGGTCTGATCGTCACCATCCTGATATTGAATCAGTAGGAGTAGAAAATGAGAATGTTCCTAATCAGTGACAATATTGACACCAGAACAGGGATGCGCCTGGCTGGTGTTGAAGGGACGGTTGTTCATCAGATTGATGAAGTGAAAGAAGCGCTTGAAAAAGCAATCAGCGATCAGACCATCGGAATTATTCTGATTACTGAAAAACTGGTGGACCTTATCCCGGAACGAATTGCCGAACTGAAAATCAGTATCAGCAGACCGCTTATTGTTGAAATTCCTGACAGGCATGGTTCCCATAAAGGTGGCGATTATATTACAAAATATATTAGAGAAGCCATCGGTTTGAAAATTTAGGAGAAAGTAAAATGGCAGGCAGAGATGATATAATACATGGTTTTACAAGACTAGTGATGAAAGAAGCTTCTGATAAAAGGCAGCATATTATTGATGAAGTCACAAAAGAGAAAAAGGACTTGCTGGATCAGAAGGAAAGAGAGTTTCTGGAAAAAGCCTATATCAAAGTACAAGATGCTGTGAAGGAAACAAAACGAATACGGAACGAAGACTATTCAAAAGCCATGCTTGAAAGCAAGAAAACTTTGCTGATGACAAGAACTAAAATCATGGAGGATGTTTTTGACAGTGTTTTAAAACGATTTGAAAAATTCAGAGAAAGTGACGAATACGAAAAATGGCTTGAAAAATTATTGAAAGACGGAGCCGAAAAAATCAATAGCGATGAGTATCTTGTTTTCTGTGAGCAGGTGGATCAGAAAATCGTTGAAAAAGCGGTTAAACAGCTGAATATGAAAGCTAAGATAATAAGTGATCTCGAAGAGGTTTATGGCGGCGTTATTCTGGAATGTAAACAAAAAGGTTTATTACTGGACTTAACTGTCAAGGAAATGATTGTGGAGGCAAAAGCAGACTTTATGTGCTATTGCGGATTGTGTGTTAACAGATGGTAGGAGTAATGGAAGATAAAACAGTAGGATATATTAATGGTATAAATGGTTCAGTCATAACAATCAACGGAAGTCCTGACTTTAAAATGCGGGAAATGGTCATCGTCGGGAATTCAAAGCTGATTGGCGAAGTCATTGCAATCAGGGGTGAGGATGTCATTGCTCAGGTTTATGAAATCACAACAGGATTAAAACTCAATGAGCCGGTCATCGGAACAAAGAAACCTCTTTCCGTGACGTTAGGACCTGGAATCATCGGTAATATCTTTGATGGGATTCAGAGACCGCTTGAAAAAATCAGAGATCTTTCTGGAGCCTATATCAACCGCGGACTGACTGTGGACAGACTCGACACAGATAAAAAATGGGATATTGAGATAAAAGTGAAAAAAGGGGATTACCTGACTGGTGGCAGTGTTATTGGTGAAATCCAGGAAAGTGAAGCTGTCATTCATAAAGTGATGGTTCCTCCGTTTGTTGAAGGTGAAGTAATAAAGTTAAAAGAAAGCGGCAGCTACACCATTAATGAGGTGCTTGCCGTTTTAAAAGATAAACGACATGAAAACGAAATCAGGATGCTTCAGGAGTGGCCTGTCAGAGAAGCCAGACCCTATAAAGACAGACAGACACCTAAGCAACCTTTAATTACAGGACAAAGGGTTTTTGATACTATGTTCCCGATTGCAAAAGGGGGAACAGGAGCTATTCCGGGTGGTTTCGGTACCGGAAAAACAATGACACAGCATCAGTTCGCCAAGTGGTCTGATGCAGATATCATTGTGTACATCGGCTGTGGAGAAAGAGGTAATGAGATTACAGAGGTACTGGAAGATTTTCCTGAACTGATTGACCCTAAAACAAAAAGACCGCTGATGGAAAGAACTATCCTGATAGCCAATACATCAAATATGCCTGTTGCTGCCAGAGAAGCGTCAATTTATACAGGAACCACACTGGCTGAATATTACAGAGATATGGGATATCATGTAGCCATCATGGCAGATTCTACCTCAAGATGGGCAGAAGCTTTAAGAGAGATTTCCGGAAGACTGGAGGAAATGCCTGCAGAAGAAGGATTTCCTGCTTATCTGTCATCCAGATTGTCTGAGTTCTATGAAAGAGCCGGATTTGTCACAAATCTAAATGAATCGGAAGGATCTTTAACTGTCATCGGAGCAGTCTCACCTCAGGGGAGTGACTTCTCTGAACCTGTCACCATGAATACGAAGCGCTTTGTCAGATGTTTCTGGGCACTTGACAAGCAGCTGGCCTATGAAAGACATTACCCTGCAGTCAACTGGAGCAACAGCTACAGCGAATATATTGATGAACTGGCTCTTTACTATAAGAATAATGTGGCACCTGACTTCATGGAAAAAAGAACGATGGTATCAGCATTATTACAGGAAGAATCAAAGCTGATGGAAATCGTCAAACTGATAGGAAGCGATATATTACCAGATGAGCAGAAACTGGTACTTGAAAGCTGTAAAGTATTAAGACAGGGTTTTTTACAGCAGAATGCATTCCATGAAGATGATACTTATGTACCGATTAAAAAACAGTATCTGATGATGGACCTGATCCTTAAAATGCATGAAAAAGCAAAAACATTGGTAGCAAAAGGAATTCCGGTCTCTGTAATCAGAAAAACGGAAGTTTTCAATGATTTGATAAAAATGAAATATTCTATTGATAATACACATCTTGAAAAATTCAAAGAACTTGAGACTTCAATCTTTAATAAATTAAATGAGTTGTCCATGAAGTATGAAAGGTAAAGTAGTATGAAACTGGAATATATGGGTTTAAACGAAATAAATGGTCCTCTGGTAGTTTTAGATGGGATTAAGGGAGCAGCCAACGAAGAAATTGTGGAGATCACTTCAAACGGCAAAAAGCGCCTTGGAAAAATTGTACAGATTAAAGAAGATGCCGTTATCATACAGGTTTTTGAAGGAACCAGTGATTTATCCTTGACCAACACTACCACGAAATTTACAGGATATCCGATGATGATGCCGTTGTCTGAAGAAATACTGGGGAGAATATTAAACGGAACTGGAAAACCGATTGACGGATTAGGCGAAGTTTATGCAGAGGATAAAAGAGACATTAACGGAATGCCTTTGAATCCTGCCTCAAGAAAATATCCGAGGAACTATATCCAGACAGGAATCTCCTCGATTGACGGTTTGACAACCTTAATCAGAGGGCAGAAACTTCCTATCTTTTCCGGGAACGGACTTCCACATAATAAACTTGCGGCACAGATTGTCAGACAGGCAAAAATATCAGGAGAGAATTTCGCGGTTGTCTTTATTGCCATGGGTGTGCAGTATGATGTCGCTGAATATTTTAAACAAAGTTTTCAGGAGAGTGGAGTACTTGAGAAAGTGGTCATGTTCCTGAATCTTGCCAATGACCCTGTTGTGGAAAGAATCATCACACCACGTTGCGGGTTGACTGTTGCAGAATATCTGGCTTTTGAAATGAATATGCATGTTCTGGTCATCATGACAGATATGACATCTTATTCAGAGGCTTTAAGAGAGATATCTTCTTCAAAAAATGAAATTCCTTCGAGAAAAGGATTCCCTGGATATCTTTACAGTGATTTGGCTTCATTATATGAAAGAGCGGGGATGCTTAAGGACAGGGAAGGATCAATCACACAGATACCGATTCTGACTATGCCTAACGATGACATTACTCATCCGGTTCCTGACTTGACTGCTTATATTACAGAAGGGCAGATTGTCCTTGGCAGAGAACTTCACCAGAGAGGTGTTTATCCGCCTGTCACTATTTTACCTTCTTTGTCACGTCTGATGAAAGACGGTATCGGTGAAGGATTTACAAGAAACGATCATCCTGATCTTGCAAATCAGCTGTTTGCCTCCTATGCCAAAGTCCAGGAAATCAGAGCACTGGCTTCGGTTATCGGCGAAGATGAACTTTCAGAGATTGACAAGAATTACATGCGTTTCGGGAAACATTTTGAAGATTACTTCATTGCTCAGGATCATGATGAAGAACGTGACATAGAGCAGACACTTGACCTCGGATGGACCTTGCTGGGATTACTTCCAAAAGGGGAGCTTGACAGGTTGAATGCTGGACTGATTGAAGAACATTATAAAGAGGTAGATGAACGATCTATTCAAGTTAAAGGATTTTAGAAATGGATAACAATTCTTTTCCAACAAAGGGGAATTTAATTAAATCGAAAAATACACTGATCCTTTCAAGACAGGGTTATGATCTGCTTGACAAAAAAAGAAATATTCTCATCAGAGAAATGATGTCTCTGATTGAGGATGCTAAAAAACTGCAGAGTGAAATTGCAGATGTTTATAAGCTGGCGTATGCACAGCTTCAGAATGCCAATATTGTCCTGGGAATCAAGAATGTGGAACAGATCGGATTTGCCATTAAGGAAGAAGACAGCGTTGATATAAAAATACGGCATGTCATGGGGGTGGAAATTCCTATGGTTTCTTTTGATGATAAAAAACTGAAACCTCAATATGGATTTTCCAGAACAAATATTGCCCTTGATGAAGCATATGAGCAATTTGAAAAAGCCAAGAAAATGACATTTAAACTGGCTGAAATTGAAAATGCGGTTTTCAGGCTGGCGATTAACATCAAGCGTACTCAAAAGAGAGCCAATGCCTTGAAAAATATTTTAATACCCAGATATGAACTACTGACAAAGACAATCCAGGATTCTTTGGAAGAAAAAGACAGAGAAGACTTTACCCGGTTAAAAGTCATAAAAAGCCGCAAATAAAAAAATGAATATAAGAAGTTATCCCAGTTAAGAGTGAATTTTTTTTGGTAATTAGAGATCCATAAAAGCTAATGACAGCAAACTGTTGTATTTGATGAAATCACTAGTATCCCACATAAGCAAAGATGATTTTAAGACCGATAAGATAACAGGTATGAAGCAGGATATCAGGTAGTAAATATTATTAAAAAAAGTTAAATTGCCGTTTAATTTAAAACCATATTTTAAATTGAACGAGTTCTTTTGATTTTTTATAACTAATCGTGACTGGAATAAGACGGGTAGGGAAAACAACACCACTGCATGAGTGAAGATTTATCACCAATATCTAAAGAGATTTGGCTAGTATCGGTATGTTGATTTAAGTATAATGTGCATTTTCCAAACCTCTTATGATGACAATTACATGAATTCCTAAGCAATCAGAACAAGAAAAAGAAAATAGCAGCATAAATTGATCAGGTGCAATAGCAAAATTAGAATATAAAAGATAATAATCAAAAATAATTCGAAAATTTGAAACTTTTCTGTATTATTGATGCTCTTATATATGTAACACGGAACATGAAAAGGGAACCAGCAGATTATTATGAAATTTAATCTTCTTAAAAATTAGTTCAACGGTTCTTTCCAACCAAAAAATTATTTGGTTCCCTTTTCATAATATGATATACTTTCTCTATTATAGATTTATGATAGAGGATTGAATGAATAGAAGGCAGTTTGACGCAGAACTTGAAATAGTATATGACGAGTTATATCGCTTTATTTACAGCATTATTGGCAATAAAAGTGCCAGTGATGATGTGATAATGAATACGATACTGGCTGGATTGAAAAACTTCAGGAGTCTGAAGTCAGACGAGAAATTCAAATCATGGATTTTCACCATTGGAAAGCATTTATGTTTTTCTCATCTGCAGAAGTATGGAAGAGAAGTCAGCGTTGAAAGTTTTGAAGAATATATTGACAATGATGTTATTGATGTGGAGAGCCTTATTATTGACAGCGAAAACAAGTCAAGAGTGCTGCAATATATTGATGAACTTGATGAAAATGAGAAAGAGCTTTTAAAACACAGGTACTATTACGAATTGACATTTGATGAAATTGCCAAGGCGATGGGCATAAACATCAATACAGCAAAAACCTGGCATAGAAGGGCGCTGCTAACATTAAAGCAGAAATTTGAAAAAGAGTGACAGGAAATATGAAAGAAAAGAATAATCTGGAAAACTTAATAGAAACCAGCATGAAGGATACCAAGGACGTCGGGAACTCCAATCTTGAGATTACTCCATTAAGTGAGATAAAATCAAGAATCAGGCTGAAAAGAAGAAAGCAGATCGTTACCAATGTCATCAGACCGCTGGTGATTCTGCTTGCTTTTTTAACGGTCGCTTTTTTAGCCATCATGTTAAGCGATTCACCTTTCGTCAATGCTATAAAATTTGATATCTTTAAAATGAAATATAATTACGAAGGCGGAACATTTAAAATAGATACAACTGAAAATGATAATTATACCATTTTGAAAAATGATGAGAACCAGCTTGAAATAGAGTTTTATGATGTCATCAGTGCTAAAGATAGAATAGACACTACACTATACTACCCTACATATGTTCCGGAGCAGTTCAGATTTGATAAAATCAACTGGCATAAAGATAAAATAGGGACAAACAGCATATATATCTTTTATAAAGACCTGAGTGGCAATTTTTTACGAGTCATCATGCTGTATTTAAACAATGGCAATGATGGCGGAGCTAATTTTCAGATGAATTTAGTAAAAGAAGTCAAGATTAACAACATTGAAATGGTTATGTTCGAAAGTGACGACCATAAATTAAAGAATCTGACATTCGTCTATGACAACATTCAGTTTACCGTTGAAGGGAATCTCACTGAAAGCGATCTGATTAAAGTTGTCGAGTCTATTTTTAATTAAACATAAACTGCTGAGGAAAGTACTGTTCTTGTTTCAACATCACCTAAATTCCTTGCTGTGTGTATTGTTCTGATTCTATAATAATATCCGGAAGAAACTGTAAGATATTCATATGCTGTCTGAAGGTTTGTATTGTACATGATTCCTGTTCTGGTGGCAATCGTTGACCAGTTTCCACTGACTTCCTGCTGAAAGTACATTGCATACTCTATGCTTTCCACTGTGCTGGTAGTACTGGTGGTGACGAACCCATTCAATTGTGTGGAACCTGATTTACTAAGGCTGTTATCAAAATTACTGATCATTTTTTCTCTCCTTTAATGATATATCTACTAATATGAGTTGAAAATTTCATAAAAAGTTTCAAAATGATGAAAATATTGTAAAAATAGTGTATAATGTGATTAACGGGTGAAAATTTTTTAAAAATCAAATAGGGAATGTAATTATATGTTTGTCATATAATCATTAAACATCAACAGGAAGGGGAAGAGCATGAATATTACGGACGTGCGTATAAGAAAAATCACAACTGGTGGCAAGATGAAGGCAGTAGTTTCTTTAACGATCGATGATTGCTTTGCAGTTCATGACATTAAAGTTATTGAAAGCCAGAACGGATTGTTTATTGCAATGCCTAGCAGAAAAACTCCCGATGGACAGTTTAAGGACATTGCACATCCTATTAACTCTGAAACTAGAAAGGCGATTGAGGAGCTCATCATAGAGAAATACAATGAGCTTGAAGAAGAACCGGTAGAAGAACAATAGTTAGATGGTGAAAAATCATGAAAAAATGTAGTCTAGTATGATATAATTTGTCGTAAGTTTTACTTGCGACTTTTTTATGAAAGGGAATATGATGATTATAGATATGCATGCTCATTTATGGGAAGATCACTATATTGAAAACAGAAATACAATATTAAAGGTACTTGACCGTTTTTCAATAGACAAAGTCTATGTATCGACACTCTTGAAATATTATCCTGACAAAGAGGATGTTAAAAACTACAATCAGCTGACACTTGAATTTATGATGATGGATCAGAGAATCGGTGGTTTCATTTATGTGGATCCATTGCATGACAACTGTATTGATGTGATTAAAAAAGGGCTTGACAGTAACATGTCAGCGGTGAAGTTATGGGTGTCCTGTTTTTTCGATGATTTCCATGTCAACCAGATTGCAGAATTTTGCATAGCAAATCATTTACCGGTGCTGACACATGCTTTCAAAAAAGCGACAGGACAGCTGAATTATGAGACAACAGCCATTCATGTAAGAAACATGGCGCTTAGATATCCTGAACTGAAAATCATTATGGCTCATTTAGGGGGAAACTGCTATGACGGGATTCGTTGTATTGAGGATCTTGACAATGTATACACAGACATAAGCGGAACAATATACAGAGCAGATGACCTCGATTACACAGTAGAGCTGATCGGAGCAAAAAGAGTGCTTTTCGGAACTGACCTGCCAACCGGGTGTGTTCAGTGCATCGGGCAAGTGGAAGGTGCAAAACTGACAGAAGCTGAGAAACGAATGATCTATTCTGAAAATATTATTTCATTGCTGGGAGAAAGAATATGATAGATTATAATTGCCTTATTGGCCACTGGCCATTCAGAAAAATCAGAAAGCAGTCTCTCGAGGAGTTGAAACTCCTCTATGAAAAGTATGAAATCGAGTATGGATATATTTCCAGTCTTGACAGTATTTTCTATCATGACCCTTTTGAAGGAGACAAAGAGCTGGCTGAAAAACTGAAGAAGACAGAGAATAAAATGGTCATCAGTCTGAATCTTTCTTTACCTTATATAGAAAGAGACATAAAAAAGGCCAATGAAAGTTTTGAATATGAAGGGATACGCATTTATCCATCCATCCATGGATTTGATTTGTCAGGAAACTCTTTTGATGAATTTCTTCACATGGTGAAAGAAAACAGGAAAAAATTATTCATATCGTATAGAATGGGTGATATCAGACTTGACCATATCATCAGACAGTCTCTGCCAGACACTAAAGAGATAGAAGAGATCCTTAAAAACAGATATGAAAATGAGATTTATGTTCTGAATTTGAAATCTTTTGAAGTTCTGGAGATGAAGACATCTTTTACAGGTGGAGATAAGGTATATTTTGACACCAGTGATGTCAAGCATGAAACCTTTGCCATAGAACGATTTAAGAATGAAGGACTCAAAGGGAAGTATGTCTTCGGTTCTTTTTATCCGCTTTACACTTTTGAAAGCACTTATATGATATATAGCAGAACATGATTGGAGTGAAAACATGATTATTAAAAAACAGGAATATTTCAATGGCTTCAGAGACAGAGTCATTTTCGGAGAAAAAGCAGCTTATTATCTTAGTAAAAAGTTGAAAAACATAGGAGTTGAAGTCAATGATGATGAGAACCAAAGCATCAGTGAGGATGCTTTTTATCTTTCTGAAGAAGACCTAAGCAGACTATTGAAAAATATTAATTTCAATTATAAACCAGTCAGAGATGAGTGCGATTTTTATCATGCGGCATCAGAAATAAAATCTCAGATTAACAGCAGACATTTGAAAAACGGTGTCAAGTTTCTTAGTCTGTCTGACACATATATTGATGAGAATGTAATCATCGGAAAAGAGACAATGATCTATCCTAACACCTATCTTGAAGGGAAATGCGAAGTAGGAGACAATTGCGTCATCGGCCCGGAAAGCAAAATCGTAAATAGTACTATTAATAGCGACACGAATGTACTGAAGTCTGTTATAATGGAAAGTGTCATCGGAAGTCACTGTAATATTGGACCATTTGCCTATATCAGACCGGAAAGCAATATAGGAGATCATGTTAAAATAGGAGATTTCGTTGAAATCAAAAAATCTGTCATCAAAGAGAATACCAAAATTTCACACCTTGCCTATATCGGTGACAGTGAAGTGGGCAGAGGCTGTAATATTTCCTGCGGAGTCATTACAGCAAATTATGACGGAAAGAGAAAATACAAGACCACTATCGGAGATAATGCCTTCATCGGATGCAATGTTACCATGGTCGCACCTGTGACAATCGAAAGCGACACCTATATAGCTGCCGGGTCAACCATCACTGAAACTGTAAAAAGTAATTCACTGGCAATCGCAAGAGAAAGACAGACAAACAAAGAAGACTGGGTCATTAAAAAAGGCTTTAAAAAAGATTGAAAACAGAATGATTTATTAGTATAATATGAAAGACCTAAAACGAAACAGGAGTTTTTTAATGAATGGTAGAAGAAAAGAAATCAAGATTTTTGCTGGTAATGCCAATCCTCAATTAGCAGGATTAATTGCAAAGAATCTGGGAATTGAAATATCGAAATCTCATGTAGGGCGATTCTCTGACGGAGAATGCATGATTGATATTAACACTTCTGTCAGGGGAGATGATGTGTATATCATTCAATCCACTTCTCACCCGGTAAATGATCATTTAATGGAACTTCTTATAATGATAGATGCTTTAAAAAGAGCATCCGCAGGCAGAATCACAGCGGTGATTCCCTATTTCGGCTATGCCAGACAAGACAGAAAATCAAAAGCAAGAGATCCGATCTCAGCGAAGCTTGTGGCCAATCTGTTAACAGAAGCAGGCGCTAATCGAATTCTGACCATGGATCTTCATGTTCCGCAGCTGGAAGGCTTTTTTGATATCCCGGTGGATCATCTGCAGGGAGTACCCATTCTTGCAGAATATTTTCTCAACAATGAAATGACCGGAGAAGAGTATGTGGCAGTCTCTCCTGATATCGGTTCTGTGGCAAGAGCCAGAAATTTTGCAAGAAGACTGGATATTCCGATTGCCATTATCGATAAGAGAAGACCGCAGGCAAACTGCTGTGAAATTCTGAACATAGTTGGAGATGTAGAGGGCAAGAGAGCAATACTAGTAGATGACCTTGTTGATACAGCAGGGACATTGACTAATGCCGCCACTCAGCTGATTAATCTGGGGGCCAAAGAAGTCATTGCCTGCTGCACACACAGTGTGCTTTCAGGAAAGGCCATCAGCAACATTGAAAACTCAGCTATATCAAAACTTTACTGTCTGGATACTATCCAGCTTCCAGAGGAAAAACAGATTGATAAAATAAAAGTACTTTCTGTTGATAAAATTTTTATGATGGCCATAGAAAGAATCTATAATGACAACTCTGTCAGTGCACTATTTGACGAAAAAAGTTAAACTTATCTAAAAAGATAAGTTTTTTTTTGATATAATTAGAATATAATTTTAGGGGGCAGAAAATCATATGTTTAGTAAAAGAGAGGCAGTTGGAGAATTAGGAATTATTCTGTTAAACGGAAGCAGCGAATTCGGTAGCCTGGTTGACCAGGATCTGGTTGCCATGAGACGTGCAGAAAACAAGACTTATGTTCTCAAGGTTGATGATATCCGATTTTCAAATGGTGAAGGGAAAGTGGTCCTTAAAGAAACAGCAAGAGGAAAAGATATCTATATCATTGCTGATGTCGGGAATTATGGTTGTACTTATGATATGTTCGGGTATGAAAACAGGATGGGTCCGGATGAGCATTTCCAGAGTATTAAAAGAACAATTTCTGCCATCGGCGGTAACGCCAGAAGAGTCAATGTCATCATGCCTTTGTTATACTCCGGAAGACAGCATAAAAGAAAAGGAAGAGAATCACTGGACTGTGCTGTTGCGCTTCAGGAACTTGTCAGATTAGGTGTCCATAATATCATCACGGTTGATGCACATGATCCCAGAGTAGAAAATGCCATTCCACTTTATGGATTTGAAAACATGTATCCTACCTTTGATATGTTAAAAGCCATTTTAATGGGAGACAACAAAGTGGAAGGCGATGTCAGTGAGATGATGATCGTGAGCCCGGATACAGGAGCCATGGACAGAGCCATATATTATGCAGAAGCCATTGGTGTTGATGTGGGGATGTTCTATAAAAGAAGAGATTATTCAAAAGTCGTCAATGGTAAGAATCCTATTGTTGAACATGCTTATCTTGGTGGTCCCATTGAGAATAAAAACATCATCATAGTCGATGATATGCTATCCTCCGGGGAATCAGTCCTTGACATTGCCATTGAAGCGAAAAAAAGAAAAGCGAACAATGTTTACTGTATCGTTTCCTTTGCTTTTTTCACAGAGGGAACTGCCAAATTTGATAAAGCTTATGAAGACGGGATTATCAAAAGAATTTACTGCTCCAATTTATCATATATTCCGGAAGAAATTAAAAAGAAAGAATGGTATGAAGAGGTAGATATGTCATATATGATCTCTGAGGTCATAGACCGGCTGAACTACGACATTTCATTAAGTGAGATGTTTGATGTGGGACATCGGCTTAAAGAATTGGAAAAAGTCTTAAAAAAATAAAGAAATAATGGTATACTGTAAGGGCTACATGCTGACATGTAGCCCTTATTGATGTCTAAAAGGTGGATTCATGGAAAAATTCTTAGTAGTAGGGTTAGGCAATCCAGGGTTGAGATTCAAGCACACACGCCATAACATGGGTTTTATGGTGGTTGATTTCCTGTCTCAAAAATACAATATCAAGGTAAATAAGACTAACGGAAAAGCCGTTATTGGAGAAGGAATCATTGAAGGTGTGAATGTGATCCTTGCTAAACCTCAGACCTATATGAATAATTCAGGTGAGAGTGTTCGTGAACTTGTCAGTTATCATCAGATTCAATTATCTAACCTGATTGTCATTTATGATGATATGGATATTGATCTGGGGAAAATCAGAATCAGAAAAAAAGGAAGCAGCGGGACACATAATGGGATGAGGTCAATCATGTACCATCTGAAAAATGAGGAATTCCCCAGGATAAGAGTGGGAATCGGTGAAAAAAAGGAAGCTGACGCAAAAAACCATGTACTTTCAAAAATCAGAAAAGAAGAAAGAGAAGTGGCGTTTGAATCAATAAAAAACAGTGCGGAATCAGCTGTTTATATCATTCAAGGTCAGATTGATACTGCAATGAACAGGTTTAATCCATGAAAATATTAGCAAAACAGCTTTTAAAAATGCCGCAGTTCGACGGCGTTCTGAAATGCATCAAAGACAGAAAATTTCCGATCGGAATCAAAGGGCTGGTAGAGTGTTCACGACCATTCTTCATTTACAGTCTGCTAAATGAAGCAGATAAGCGTGGAGTCATCATTACACACAGCAGGGTAAGAGCTAAAGCCATCTACGAACAACTGACCACATTTCTGGATGACAGGGTCATACATATTCCTGCACGGGAACTTATCCTGCATGATATCGAGGCAAAAAGCCATATTGATGAAATAGAGAGAGTAAAAAGTCTTTACAGACTTCTTAACAACGACTACACCATTGCGGTAGCCCCTATTGAAGCTCTCTGTATTAAGGTTTCAGATAGCAGCAGATTTAATCAGTCAGTTATTGACTTGAAAAAAGGAGACACCTACCAGATTGAGGAATTAATAAAACGTCTTGTTTCCATCGGCTATGAGAAATGCGACATGGTTGAATATGTCGGACAATTCTCTTCAAGGGGTGACATCATAGATGTCTTTTCACCAGGTGAATCAAACCCTGTGAGAATAGAGTTCTTTGATGATACTCTTGACTTGATCAGATATTTCGATGCGGACACTCAACGTTCTATTGAAAGCATTGATGACATAAAAGTTCTTCCATGCAATGAGCAGATTGTCAGTGATGAGGATATCAGATACCTTTGTGATACTTTCCTGCATGACACTAATCTCTCTGAACCTTTAAAAGAAGATAAGGAAAAGCTTCTTGCAGGTACCTATAATCTGCCAATCGACAAGTATTTTTCATTGCTTCCTCATGCGACTTCAGCTTTTGAATACATTGAAAAAAAAGCAATGATTATCCTAGACAATGACAGCCGGTCATTAGGGAAACTTGATAATATACTGAATGAATATGGAATCATGTGTGAAAAGCTGCTGGCTAATAAGAAGATTTTACCTGAGGGGATGAATATCGTCACGGATTTTTTTGAAGCTTCAAAAAAACGGCAGGTGTCAATCATCATGCCTGAGGTACAGAATTATGATATGAACTTCAAGCCGCAAATTGAGTTTGGCTTTCTGACAAGAGAGAACATTGCTTACAGGGGGAGGATGGACCTGCTTCTGGAAGACATCACAAAATGGAAAGAACATGACCGTAAAATTGTTCTGTTCACACCAACTAAAAAAAGCGGGGGTATTCTGGCAGATTACCTTGAGGAAAATCACATTTATTCCAGTCATGTGGAGAATCTGGATGAGATCGATACTTTAAGTGCAGTCACAGTGGTTGATAAAGGTATTTATGAGGGGTTTGAGTTTTTAGATGCCAAGCTCTGCATTGTGGGAAGCAGTAAGATTTTCAGAAAAACTGAAAAAGATAGCGGGAGAAGAAAGAGCGGCCGAGATCTTGATTTATTTGCCACTTTAAAAGTGTTCGATTATGTGGTCCATGATGTGCATGGGATCGGTCAGTATGTCGGATTAAAAAAAATGGAAGTGGCCGGCATCACTAAAGATTATCTTCATATCATTTACAGAAATGATGACAGTGTCTATATCCCTGTCTCTAAAATGGAAATGATCCAGAAATATATCGGATCAGATGGGAATCGTCCCAAATTGTCCAAATTAGGGGGTACTGAATGGGAAAATACCAAGAAAAAAGTGAAAGCCAATGTCAAGGACATCGCAAAAGAACTCATTGAACTCTATGCAAGAAGAAAAGAAATTATCGGTCACACCTATTCAGAGGACACTGTCTGGCAGATGGCATTTGAAGATCAGTTTCCCTATGAAGAAACAAAAGATCAGCTTCGATGTGTTGAGGAAATTAAAAGTGACATGGAGTCGGGGACTGTCATGGACAGGCTTTTATGCGGAGATGTGGGATATGGTAAAACAGAAGTAGCCATCAGAGCTGCTTTTAAAGCTGTGATGGATGGCAAGCAGGTGGCATTCCTGGTTCCGACTACTATTCTTGCTTATCAGCACTATAATAACTTTGTTGAGCGACTCAAGGATTTTCCGGTGAAAGTGGATTTGCTTTGCCGTTTCAGAAACAAGAAGCAGCAGGAGAAAACCACTTCTCTTCTGAAAGCAGGGAGCATTGATATTGTAGTGGGTACCCACCGGCTGCTGCAGAAGGATGTGCAATATCATGATCTTGGTCTTCTTGTCATTGACGAAGAACAGCGGTTTGGAGTAGAGCACAAGGAAAAAATCAAGAACTATAAGAATAATATTGATGTTCTGACATTGACGGCAACACCTATTCCAAGAACGCTGAATATGTCTTTAAGCGGTATTCGAGATATCAGCGTCATCGAAGATCCTCCAGGAAAGAGGTTTCCTGTTCAAACATATGTCATGGAATATGACTATGATGTCATCAGAGATGCCATAGACAGAGAAGTGGCTAGAAATGGTCAGGTTTTTTATCTTTTTAACAGTGTCAAAGAAATGGATCTTAAATATTCAAAACTGACAGGACTGCTGGGAGAAGACATCAGAATTGCTGTTGCTCATGGCCAGATGGAAGAAAAGAAACTGGAAAATGTCATGAAAGATTTCATCAATCATAAATATGATATTTTATTATGCACTACTATTATTGAATCTGGACTTGATATGGCGAACGTCAACACCATCATTGTAGAAGATGCCAATCGCATGGGATTGGCACAGCTTTATCAGATCAGGGGAAGAGTAGGAAGATCAGATAAAGTAGCCTATGCCTATATTACCTATCAGAAAGGCAAGGTCATTACAGAAGATGCAGCTAAAAGACTGGAAGCCATCAGAGAATTCACTGAATTCGGCAGTGGTTTTAAAATTGCTATGAGAGATCTTGAAATAAGAGGCGCAGGCAATCTCTTAGGAGCAAATCAGCATGGGCATCTTGAAAAAGTAGGTTATGACATGTACATCAGACTGCTAAACAGCGCTATAAAAGAACTGGGCGGAGAACATGATAAAGAGGAACTGCTTGAAGAAGCCAGTGTTGATATCTCTGTAGATGCTTTCATCAAAGATACCTTTATTCCAAATGACCTCCAGCGGATGGACGTTTATAAGAGAATAGCTGATATTTCCAATGAAAAAGAGAAAAATGATCTGATAGATGAACTGATTGACAGATTTGGTGATATTCCGAAAGAATGTGAAAATCTTCTGGATATTGCCATCATCAAGCACTATGCAGAAGACAACCAGTTTATCAGTGTCACTCAGAAAAGGTATGGGTTGGAACTGTTATACAGTAAAAAGGCAACACCTGATTTAAATATGATTACACAAATAGCAGGAAAAATAGACGAGAAAATGATTCTAAAAGCAGACAAGAATATGGGGATTGCCCTCTATACACAAAAAGAAGGAGCTTTGTTACTGCAATTTACAAAAAAAATACTTGATATGATAAATATGTTTGAAATAGTATAATATACCTAGTATAATGTTTCATAATGGGGTTAGTGAAAGAAGGAGTAATTTATGACCAAGGAGATTGAGAATAAAACTGAAGTGGAAGAAAAGGTAGTCATTAAAGGGAGAGAAGAAACGATTATAAAGTATGCTTTCATTACTTTGGGAATCGTATTAGCCCTCAGTATTGCTGCTTTTGTAATCATATCTTCCATTCCTAAAAAAGCCGTGGCTATCGGTAAAAACAAGATCACACAGGATGAATTCCTGTATTACTACAAATACCAGGCAGATTTGATTATCAACTATAAAAACAGCGTTGCCCCTGATGTGGCAGACTATGATTTTCTGATGTCAGAATATACTAATGGATATACCTATTCACAGGCAGCGGCACAGCGAGCTTTAGGAACCATTCTTGAAACATATGTGGTATTTGACCTGGCCAACGGAGACGACCCTGATTATGCATATGACAAAGTTGAACTTGATGAAGCACTTGCATCCTTTAAAGAAGAGTTTGAAAATTATGCAAAAGAAAACGACATGAAACTGGATGAAGTCGCACAGGGGTTATATGGATGCAGCTATAAGTCTCTTTTGAAGGCATATGAAATGTCTTGGGTTGCCAATAAGTATCAGGAAGATAAAATTGCTGAATTTGAAAGCAAAGTGACTGAAGAGCAGCAGCTTGAATATTATAACACCTTTAAGGAGTCAATGGATACTGTTACAGTCAGACATATACTGATTGCTACATTTGATGTTGAAACAGGAGCTGACTATACCGAAGAGCAATTGGCAGCAGCTAAAACTCTGGCAGAAGAGGTATATCAGAAAGTACTTGACGGCGGTGACTTCCTGGAATTGGCGATTGAGTATTCTGCAGATCCTGGAGTGGCAGATAATGAAGCTATCTATCAGTTCAAGAAAGATGAAACTGATTTGACTGAATTTGCTGATTGGGCATTTGCAGCTGAAGTAGGCGACATTGGGTTAATTGAGTCATATATCGGTTATCATATTGTTGAACTCATGGACAGAACTGATTATGAAGACCTGAAAGACACAGCGAAATATAATGTGGCCTATGGAGAAATGGCAAAGATTCTGGAAGAGATAGAATCAAGAGATGAATATGCCATCGGTTATTTTGATGCCTATTATGAATTTTAGCATATAATGATAAAACAAACTAAAGCCACAACAAAATGTTGTGGCTTTTGTTTGTTTTTAATCACGTAGTTTGATAAAATATAGCTAACGGTAATATTAACTTGGAGGTGTAAAATGGCTGGTAAAGAGCGATTAAAAGGGACATTGCCAAAGGTAGGAATCAGACCTACAGTTGATGGCAGAAGAAGAGGGGTCAGAGAATCAATTGAACCTATAACAATGAATATGGCAAAAGCAGCGGCAAAGCTGATTTCAGATAGTTTAAAATATCCAAACGGACAACCAGTTGAATGTGTCATTGCTGATACTTGCATCGGTGGTGTGGCAGAAGCGGCAGCCTGTGCTGAAAAGTTCAGAAAAGAAGGGGTCGGGATTACACTGACAGTTACCCCAAGCTGGTGCTATGGTTCTGAAACCATGGACATGGATCCTCATATGCCTAAAGCCATCTGGGGCTTTAATGGAACAGAAAGACCAGGAGCTGTGTATCTGGCAGCGGTACTGGCAGCACATTCTCAAAAAGGATTGCCTGCATTTGGAATTTATGGAAAAGATGTTCAGGACATGAATGATTCATCCATGCCTGAAGATGTCAAAGAAAAAATACTTAAATTTGTCAAAGCAGGAATTGCTGCTTCATACATGAAAGGTAAATCATATGTTTCGTTTGGTTCTGTATCCATGGGGATTGCAGGGTCGATTACTGATGAAAACTTTTTCCAGAAATATCTTGGTATCAGGAATGAATATGTTGACATGGTGGAATTCATCAGAAGAATGCAGGAAGAAATATATGATAAAGATGAATACGAAAAAGCATTAAAATGGACTAAAGTAAACTGTAAAGAAGGAGAAGACAGAAATCCAAAAGAAGTGCAGAGATCAAGAGAGCAGAAAGATAAAGACTGGGAAACCTGCGTAAAAATGGCAATGATTGCAAGAGACATCATGGTTGGAAATGAAAATCTTGAGAAAATAGGGTTCGGTGAAGAAGCATTAGGAAGAAATGCCATCTTATCAGGGTTCCAGGGACAGAGAATGTGGACAGATTTCATGCCTAACGGAGATTATCTGGAAGCGATCCTTAATTCTTCATTTGACTGGAATGGATTGAGACAACCATATATAGTAGCCACTGAAAATGATGGTTTAAACGGAACTGCCATGCTATTCGGTCATCTTCTTTCAGGAACTGCTCAGATTTTTGCTGATGTAAGAACATACTGGAGTCCTGAAGCTGTCAAAAGAGTGACAGGGAAAGAACTTACAGGTTTGGCTAAAGACGGTATCATTCATCTGATTAATTCTGGAGCTGCAGCACTTGACGGAACCGGACAGCAGCAGATAAACGGACAACCTGCAATGAAACCATTCTATGAAATCACTGACAATGAAATGAAGGCATGTCTTGATAATACCAGCTGGGGACCTGCTAATATCGGTTACTTCAGAGGAGGCGGATATTCCTCTACTTTCCTAACAGAAGGAAAGATGCCGGTCACAATGTCAAGAATCAATATCGTGGACGGATTAGGACCTGTGTTGCAGATTGCAGAAGGATATACTGTAGCTCTTCCAGAAGATGTGCACAGCAAATTGAATTTAAGAACAGACCCGACCTGGCCGACAACCTGGTTCGCTCCGAAATTGACAGGAGAAGGAGCCTTCAAGGATGTCTATTCTGTCATGGCCAACTGGGGAGCCAATCATGGAGTGCTCAGTTATGGCCACATTGGAGATGAGTTCATTACACTAGCTTCTATCTTAAGAATTCCTGTCTGCATGCATAATGTTGAAAGCGACAGAATCTTCAGACCAAGTTCATGGAATGCTTTTGGAACAGCAGATCCAGAAGGAGCTGACTACAGAGCATGTAAAAACTTCGGACCGTTGTATAAGTAACTAATGAATCAGCCTTTTATACATGAAATTTGAAACAAGGAGTTGGCTTAAGCTGACAAGTGCTCCTT
>JAFGUQ010000255.1 GCA_016938455.1 Clostridia bacterium | reverse complement strand
TCTGTTTATGATAATTTTTTTGTCGAAGTTTCCTTCAGAAATGTATTTTGCGGCATCATTGATGACTTTAATCTCATAACCCATTCTTTCAGTTATCAAAAAAATAAGAATGACAGCCAAAATGCCCGAAAATGACAGTGATATAAATATAATTACAGATACTTTTGAAATGGTATCCTCAATTTCAGGCATCGGTATATTGACGAACATGGCATATCTCGTCTCTCCTACTGTAAAGGGATATCCTACTCTTAGTATCCTCTCAGTATAAAGGTCTTTATAAAAAACCTCACTACTGGTTGTAGAACCGGAGAACACTGTCTTAATGTCCTCTGTAAGTTCCTGGTACTTGTCTGGATCAATGGAAACACGGTCTTCCTCGGTAGTGTATAATGCTCCCGACTCAGTAAAAAGCCAAATATTTGCTCCAGTATAACCATCTAGCAGCATAATCTGCTCTTGAAGTAAGTTTAAACTGATCGAATTAAGATACCTGCTGTTTACAAGCTCCTCATAGTTGGAAATCCTTTTTACAATCAAATCCGTTTCATGACTCACAAAATAGATGTCCAGAACAGACCGCACACCTATGATGATCAAGATGAAAGATATGAGAAAAATAAGAATATAAACAAATGCAAATTTATGAAATATTGTTTTCATTACAGGTCCTCTTAATCCAGTTTGAATTTATATCCAACACCCCACACCGTTTTGATTTCCCAGCCATTGTTTTCTCTCTCGAATTTCTCGCGTAATCTTTTGATGTGGACATCAACCGTTCTTGTTTCTCCAAAAAAGTCATATCCCCAAATTCGATCGAGTAGCTGCTCTCTTGTGAATACTCTGTTTGGATTGTTTACAAGATAATTAAGCAGTTCAATTTCTTTAGGTGGCAATTCAAGTACCGTGTCAAAATAAGTGACATTATAATCGACCATATTGATTGTCAGATTCGGTACAGATACAATGCCTTCAGTATCTGGTTTGTCGTTACTCATAAATCTTCTGATCACCGCTTTAACACGCGCAGTCATTTCTTTGGGTTCAAACGGTTTTACTATATAATCGTCTGCACCAAGTTCAAGCCCGAGCACCTTGTCGAATGTCTCATCTTTGGCTGTGACCATGATCACAGGGGTTTTTCCTAGTTTTCTGATTTCTTTAAGAGTGTCATAGCCATCCATACCTGGCATCATGATATCAAGCATGATCAAATCAGGTGTGCTTGTCTTTAATGCTTGAACGCCTTTTTCACCACTTTCATACTGCTCAACAACATAACCTTCTTTGACGAGATATAACGAAATCAGTTCTCTGATATTCTCATCGTCATCAATGACAAATATTTTCTTATTCACAGCAACCCCTCCTAAATGAATCAATATAAAAAAGAGCATTATATGAATA
>JAFGUQ010000254.1 GCA_016938455.1 Clostridia bacterium | reverse complement strand
TGTCAAGGTTTCAAACAGGTATTTTAAGGAACATATGAAAAGTCTGATTGAATTGATTGAATCAAATGATCAGTTTCAGGTTGCTCTTTTACCCTTTGACAGTTATCCGACACCAAACAAAGCGAGTATCTGGGTCAAGCAGAACTGCTTTGTCTATGCTTACCCGCAATTTGAGGGAAAAACACTGACACTCAGCAGTGAACCCATGACAATCTATGGTTTCTTTGAAAAATTTGAGACAATATGGAATAAAATATCATATATCAACAAAGATAAGCAATGGGTACTTGAGCAGCTTCATAAACTAGCACAATAAAAAGGCACATGATGTGCCTTTATTTTTTGAAAATCCTAAATGGTTTCCCTTGAGGAAGAAATGTTTTGCCGAAATGACTGTTAAGCACCACAGCAGCAGAACCGTAAAATGAAAACAGTGCTATCAGCAACTCTGAATAAGCCGCCAGTGCATGTGAGAATTCAGGTAGTATCTTAAAGGTGCTAAGTGTCAGTCCTATAAATAAGAGGTCAATCAGGCAGAAGATGATGAAAAGCACTTTGTTGGTTTCCATGGAACCGATTGTCATATAAAATGAAAAGATAAAATAGCCTGCATAAGCAAAGCCGAACTGAGTGGTATCAATCCCTGCAATCAGGCCCTGTCCCAGCACACCAGCTTGAATCAGCCATGAAAATGCAACAGCAAACCAGAAGAAGGCAAATCCGCCAAAAGCTGTTGTTCCGAATGTATTGTTTCTTTTTGAATCATTGATGGCTGCAAACAGCTGTGCGAATCCACCAAGGAAAATCGCCCATGGCACTACTAAAGAAACACCACTTGTCAGACCTAATTTCACTGAAGATGCCACAAGTGTGACCATGGCAAGACCAAACAGTCCGAGTGCTGACGGGTCAGCATTGATGATCTTAATATTGTTGGTTTCGTTATTATTCATATCTACCTCCCATTAATAAAAGCAAATGATAGTTTATATTATTTCCAGTCAGCCTGTCAATTGATTTTTAAAAGCTCATCTCACTGACTGTCATAATCAGACAAAAACTGATATAATCATATAGTAAATAAAAAACATGACTCAAGTCAGGAGATATTATGAAAAAAGCACGTGTTACAGTGTTCTTAGTTTCAATCATTCTCATGCTCCAGGCTACTTCCATTTTAGCAGCGGATGATTATGTCTACAAAACTGCCACGGAATATGACTATCCTCCTTTTTCTGTGACAGGCAGCGGCGAAGCAGACGGGTTTTCTGTCGAGCTCCTTAAAGCAGTGGCAGAAGAAGTCGGCATCACACTTTCTTTTAAAATAGATGAATGGTCAGTCATCAAAGAAGAATTGAAAAACGGACAGCTTGATGTGCTCCCACTTGTCGGTTACACAGCAGAACGTGATCAGTATTATGATTTTACTGTTCCTTATATCGTCATGTATGGAAATATTTTTGTCAGGACAGATAACACCACCATTCAAAGCGAAGATGATCTTTATGGAAAGCAGCTCATTGTCATGAAAGGTGATAATGCAGCTGAATACGCTGAAAGAATGAATTTCACAACTGACCTGATTGAAACCGCTACTTATCAGGAAGCTTTTGAATTATTGAGTTCAGGGCAATACGATGCGGTATTGGCTCAAGGGTTAGTGGGAGAAAAACTCATTAGTGACCTGAATATAAAAAACGTGCACTCTGTCACACAGCTTGATCATGATGGTGTGACAAGAATAAAAACAAGATTAAGCGGATTTGAACAGAAATTCTGTTTTGCCGTGAAAGATGGTGATAAGGAATTGCTGTCTAAACTGAATGAAGGATTGGCTATTGTATCAGTCAACGGGACTTATAACAGGCTATATGAAAAGTGGTTTCCTTTTATAATTGATAATACTCCATCGTTAGGCGAGGTCCTTACTTATGCCGGATTGATCCTGATTCCTGTTGTCATACTGCTTCTTATCGGTTTTATCCTGTATTCAAAAAAAGAAGTGAAGAATAAAACATCCCAACTGCAGAAAGCAAATCAGGAACTGCTTTCTTTGGAAGCGCATCTTAGAAACCAGCAGAAACTCGGTGCTATCGGAACACTGGCAAGCGGAGTCGCACATGAAATCAATAACCCCATCAACGGCATCATGAATTACAGTCAGCTGATTCTGGACGAAAACTCAAATAACAGCAGATTAAACGAGTATGCCAATGAAATTCTGAATGAATCACAGAGAGTCACTTATATCGTAAAAAATCTGCTGAACTTTTCAAGACAGGATAAAATAACAGATCATGAAGGTGATGTTGCTGAAACACTTCAGAAAACATTATCTCTGATTAATGCTGTCATCCGACACGATCAGATTGAACTGATCATGGAGATTGAAGAAAATCTGCCTACATTAAGCTGTAACTGTCAGGAACTTCAGCAGGTTCTCATGAATCTGATCACCAATGCAAAAGATGCATTGAATGAAAAGTATCCGGATGCTGATAAAAACAAAATCATCAGACTGACCTGCAGAAAATTTCATGAAAACAGCATATCATATATTCGGGTTATTGTAGAAGATCATGGCAACGGGATTAAGAAAGAAGTGCAGGATAAGATCTTTGAACCTTTCTTTACTACCAAAGGAAGAGATTCCGGTACCGGACTGGGTCTTTATATCAGCTATGGCATTGTCAAAGATCATAAAGGACGTCTTACATTTGAAACAGAAGAAGGCCAATATACCCGATTTATTCTTGACTTACCGATATAGTATTACTTTATTGATTCTGCTTAAAATTATTTTCTTAACCAGTATAGATTATCCTTCAAACAGGGACACCAGATGTTTACCTGTTTCAAGAATAAGTGTCGTCGCCTGAAACATCAGCTCATCCGGAAAATTGGTCAGGAAATTATCTGCTTCAAAGGTCAGTTCCCCATCATAACTGATGTCTTTAAGCGCGCTCATGATTTCAATCCAGTTCAGTCTCTGTGTGAATGGAAGTGTATGAAGATCACTGATGTTGTCATTATCATGCACATGCAGTGATTTCAGCCTGTCATGACCAAGCGCTCTGATCATATCAGGTGCATATCCGCCGATCAGTCCGCAGTGTCCAATATCAAGACATGCTATGAAATAGTCTCTGTCAAGTGCATCCAGATAGTCATTAAATTCCTTCTCTCTGCTGCATACGTTCTCAATGAGCATGTTTTTGACCGGATCCCATCCGAACATGTTTTCAAGTGCGATTCTGACGCCGTATTCCTTTGCATAGGGTAACAGACTATTATATAAAGCAATATTGAATTCCTTCTGGTTCTCTTTGACAGCCACAGGGTGAATAACCACATCCTTAGCCCCGAGGATTGCTGTGATCTCAATCGATCTTACCAGTGCCGGTAAGATTTTTTTATTATATTCCTCATCATTTTTAATATAGGACGGAAAAGGAGCATGTGTCTGGTTAAAATAGACTCCGTTCCCTTCTGCAATCTTCCGAAGTTCCGTCACATGCTGACGATAGCCGTCACTGTTTAAGATATGTCCCTCACTTAAAAATTGAAACATTGAATAATCAATGGCATCAAATCCGATGTCACATAACATCTGCACTGCTTTTTTATCTCCGAAACGTTCTCCCAATCTTGCTGTCTGCGTTGATATCTTCATTTATCGCACCTCTGCTTCCTTAAAGTTCTTTTTCTATTATACTTCATATATTGAAAACTTCTCCTATTTATTTATCATTTTTACATATTTAAATGTGAAATAAAGTGACATGTAAACATTTTAATATGTTAGAATAAACCTAAGATAATGAGCAAAAGAGGTTAATCATGTTTGAACCGAAGTTATTTACTACCCCTGAAGAAATTCAATCGATTAAATGTCATCTCCAAAAGCATACCTGGTATCAGAAGTCTTTTGAAAACATAAAGGAAAAAGCGGATTTACTCATCAAAAAAGGGTTTACAGTACCAGATGAAAGCGGCTATGTCTTTTATGAGTCCTGTAAAAGCGATAACACCTCTCTTATCTTTGATCCATATAACCCTCATGATCATATCTGCCCTGTATGTCTGATGAATTATCAGGACAAACCTTTTCATCGTGCATGGGTAACGCAGTATCATGCATGGCTGTCGCAAATGAGCATTTTACTTGGTATTACCTACCAGATTGAAAAAGACGAGAAATATGCTGATGCATTACGGAAAATGCTTCTTGACTACTCATCGAGGTATCAGCATTATCCGAATGACGATAATGAGCTGGGACCAACCAGAGTCTTTCAGTCCACTTATATGGAATCTGTCTGGATCATGTATCTTGCAGGAGCTTATGATATGGTCAGAGAAAGCACCTTGTTTTCCCTGAGTGACAGAGACACCATCGAATCAGATCTTTTCAAAGCCAGTGCAGATATCATCTGTGATTATGATGAAGGCAGAAACAACCGGCAGGCCTTTAACAACAGCGGAATCTTAGCTGTGGGATATCTCATAGGTGATAAAAAGCTGGTTGATTATGCACTTCACGGTAAAAACGGACTGTACAGTCATATGAACCGTTCTGTCTTTGATGACGGATTCTGGTATGAAGGTGACAATTATCATTTTGCCACCTTACCTTCCATAGTCAACATGGCTGAAATGTGTCTAAGAAACGGCCTTGACCTCTATCACAGCGATTTTAACAGTCATACCATAAAAATGATGTTTCTGGCACCGCTTAAATCACTGCAGCCGGATCTGACATTCCCTTCAAGGAAAGATTCTGTCTATGAAAGTCATATGGCTCAGCGATGGTATGCCGGTCTATATGAGCTGGCTTATGCAAGGTATGAAAGTGATGAATTTCAAAAGGTATTGAAAACCATGTTTTCATTCAAGAATGATCAAGCAGTTTCCACACATAATGCATCAGGAATCATGGATGTCTTTAAATCGCAGTTTTCAAGCAGAGAGCAACTTGACTGGAGAGGATTCTTAAATGCTGTCCCGGATCTCGGGAATGCCACAGGACTCCCTTATACAGAGAGTGTCAATATGTCAGGGACGGGACTTGCAGTTCTTCGTAATAAAAGAGGTGCCTATGCAAGTCTTGATTATGGTAATTATGGCGGAGGGCATGGCCATCCTGACCGTCTAAATCTGAACTTTTTCACCATAAACAAAAGATGGTTCAGTGATTTCGGGACAGGTAATTATTATTTTGATCATCTGCGGTGGTATCGTTCCACTATCGGACATAACACAATAACCGTCGATGGGCAGAATCACATGGTCAAAGATGGTAGTCTTTGCTTTTTTGATCAGAATGAGGACTTCTCCATCGCAAAAGGAGCAGTGTCAGATATTGCTCCGGGTGTGAACATGAAAAGAACACTCCTGCTTCTTGAAGATGACATCCTGGTTGATCTGTTCGTGGTGATTTCCTCACAGCCTCATGTTTATCATTATGCATTACATGGATTCGGTGAGCTTTCATATGACAGTATCAGCATGACCTCTGCTTCTCTTACCTGCGATCATTATGATTTCATTAAAAATCTGACAATGGGAAAAACAGATCATACCATATCAGCCCTGTTCAAGGATCATGATGATGAACTGACCGTCACCACCATCGGACACCCTTCTACTGTGGTTTACAAAGGAAGTGCGTATGGTCCTCCAAACAGGATTCCAATGCTCTTTCCGGTTCTGATTTATGAAAGAAATGAAGAAAGCACCTGTTTCATCTCACTTTTAAAGAGTCAATCTGCCATCGCAGTCACGGACTTCAGAGAAACAGGTGATAATGAATATGCCATCACATTAAGCAACCATAAGTCATACTTCATTAAAAACGAAAAAGAGTCCCTGGCAATAAAGGTGCAGTCAAATCAGCAAGAAAGAAACTATCTTTTCAAAGATGATAAAGCTGATAAAAAATCAGAGAATCTCTTCGAGGTAGAAGAATCTCTGGTATATGGTAATGAGAGTTCACTTCACATCATCATCAGGAATCTCTCTGATGATGTCATTGAGCCCTTTGTATCCCTCATAGATACTACAGTTGCCATTGACCCTCATTCAGAAAAAGACATCATATTTCCTCTTTCGAAGCCGGATGATTATGTCATAGAGGATAAATTATCTGTCAGCTTCACCGTCTCATATAAACATATGAAAATAGAAAGAATGTTTCAAAAAGCATATGCCGAATCTGTCAGTATCCCTCAGACTTTCCCCATTGATTTCGATTCAATTTCTCCTTCTATAATACTTGACCGTGAAACACAGATAAGGAGAAGCGAAAAACACTGGAGCCGAGTTCAATGCCTGTCCTCCACTGTCAAAGTCTGTCATACAGAACACAGCTTATACCTGCAGATCAAAGTGACTGATGACTGTGTACTGCAAAGTGGCGGAAAATTTCCATTTGATAATGACAGTGTTCAGCTTTACTTTGACCAGAGAAAAGTACGGATTGACAGAATGACCTCTGGAACTTATGGTCTTCTGGTTGTTCCGGGAGTGAATGATAATTCATCCACTGTGTTGTCTATTGATAATACTGTGAAAAATATGGAGAAAATAGGGGTCTCTACTGCTAAGACCGCTGATGGGTATGTCATGATGCTGTCCATTCCCTTTGAATGTATCGGACAGAACCCAGCCGGTGATACGCTGCTTGGTTTTGACATGATCATCAACGACAGGGACAGTGGAGTAAGAAGAGACCGTCAGATGATCTGGTCAGGTTGCACACCAGGTGAAAGAACCTATCTGAAACAGGATACACACAGTCCTCTAAGGTTCGGACTGCTTAGAATAAGGAAGGTGTAATATGGATTTATTTAAAAACAACACAGTCATCAACTGGCATGACCATGTCTGGCCGGATGAAAATAACAAGCTTGATGAAAAGCGTCTTTATCTGATGATGAAGTCCTTTCATGACACTTATATGGATTTGATTGTATGCTCAAATCCTGTATTGAGAGGGAATCCGACCCCAGAAGAATTCATACACTGCAACAATCTTCAATATGAGGCGATTACCAAATACCCAAAAGAAATGAAGGGGATGGTTTTCGTCAATCCAGGCTACATGAAAGAATCTCTGAATGAAATTGACCGCTGTGTCAACGAACTTGGTTTTATCGGTGTCAAGCTATATAACCAGTACCATATCTCCAGTCCTGTGGTCAGAGATATCATTGAAAAATGCATCAGGATGGATATTCCCATTCTGGAGCATGCTGCAAAACTCAATCACGGTGCTGCTTTGCAGCCCTATACATCAAATGGACTTCATTTCGCCAAAGTAGCCGAACAATATCCGGAAGGGGTATTCATTCATGCGCATATAGGCGGTGGCGGCGACTGGCAATGGACTTTAAAAGCAATTGAAGATTTTTCAAATATTTTCATTGACATCAGCGGAAGTGTCTGCGATGAAGATATCATTGAGCAGTCTGTGTCTCATCTTGGAGCTAAGAGGATTCTTTTCGGTACGGACATGTCCTTTTCAGCCAGTATCGGGAAAATGCTTGGTGCTGACATTAAGGAAACAGAGAAAATTGAGATACTGAATAATAAAGCCTTTGAAAAATATATAATGAGAGGATAGAAACATGATTATTGATGTCAATACTTACCTGGGTCACTGGCCTTTTCGGAAAATAAACCACAATGAATCCCATTCTCTGTCAGCTTACCTGAAGAAGTCACAGATTGATCAGGCCTGCGTCTCATCCCTGAATGCCATTTTTTATAAAGACACTCAGCAGGGAAATCTTGAGCTGGCTGAAGAAATCAAGGGAGAAGGTGATTTTTTCATTCCTTTCGCCGTTATCAATCCGACCTATGCAGGATGGGAAAAAGATTTCATCTACTGCATTTCCACTTTAAAAATGAAAGGGCTGATGCTGTACCCCTACTATCACGGGTACAAGCTGACTGATGACTGCGCTGTTTCACTTATCAATTTAGCCGCGAAGATGAATGTACCTGTCCATCTGCCATGCGCAATTGAAAACATCAGGCAGAAACATCCCATGGATACTGAGGAGAACCTTTCACTGTCTCAGGTCAGTGAGGTGCTCTCGCTCTGCAGTGATGCAGATTTCATCATTTCAAACGGTTCAACTCATGCCATGGCAAAATCGCTGAAGAACATTATTGATCAGAGAAACGGTGAGGTGTTTTTTGATTTTGCACGTGTGGAAGTATTCACGGAGGATCTGGATCAGCTGATTGATTATGCCGGGATAGACCATGTGGTATTCGGCTCAGTAGCACCTTTTCAGTATATTGACCCGCAACTGGTCAAGTTAAACTATCTGAAAACAGATGACCTGGATAAAATAAAATACAAGAATCTCAGCAGACTGCTGAGAATAAAATGACAATGACAGAAAAACTTGAAAAAAAACATATTCAACTCTTTATCATGTGCTTTGTTGCTTACATGCTTGCTTATTTCGGAAGAGTCAATCTGTCCGTCGCGCTTCCCTCCATGGAGCAGTCAGGAATTTTCGATATCAGTCTTCTAGGTTATATCGGGACTGCTTTTTTCTGGATATATGCCGTTGGGCAACTGATCAACGGTAAATCAGGAGACAAAATAAGGCTTGATTTATTTATCTTCTGGGGACTGCTTATTTCAGGACTCTGTAATCTTCTTTTCGGTTTCACCAGCATCACATTTCTATTAATTGCTCTCTGGGCATTAAACGGATTATTTCAGTCAATGTTGTGGGGACCGTTCATGAGAATCATTTCACGGACATTTCCTGAGTCAAAAAGAAAAAATGCAGGTCTTATCATGTTTCTTGCCTGCATTCTAGGATATTTACTTGCTTATGTGGGGTTATCTAATCTCATGGCTGTGACAAGCTTCAGATACGCTTTCATTCTTCCGGGATTGCTTCTTATGCTTTATTCATTCTTCTGGCTTTTCTCAAATCGGAAACTTGACATAGTCAGACATATGGAGAAAAGTGATACCAGTTATACTGCACTTCTAAAACAGAAATCGGTATTTCTTCTTGTTCTTCTTTGTATCCCTCTCGGATTTTTCAGAGAAGGGGTTCTTTTATTCGGTCCTCTCTATCTTGTGAAAAACTTCTCGCTTCCATTTACTCAGATTATGAATCAGGCGATTCTGATACCAATATTGAATCTTTCCGGGGTATTGATTGCCAAGTATGTCAGCGATCGAATTAAAAATATTTATCTGGTCATCGGCAGTTTATTCACTGTGGGTATGATCAGTTTCATCGCCATCTTTGTAACAGCAGGCATCAGCATCACATTATCAGTGATCTGCATATCATTCTGTTCCGCCTGTTTTTACGGAACCACCTCGCTGGTCACCTCAACCATCCCATTAAGGCATAAGCTGACCTCTTCTCTGTCAGGTCTTCTTGATTTCTTCATATATTTCGGAGCCGGACTGACCGGTTTCTTCTTTCTTTTCATCAGCTGACTATTTTTCTTTTTCAAGATAATCTAAAATATCAAGCAATTCCTTTTCATGTTCTTTTGAAGGTTTTGGATAAGCCATCTTCAGTGTCTTGAATGTATCAACGATAATCTGCGACACAATCAGTCTGGCATTCTTCTTGTCATCTGCCGGTATGACATACCATGGCGCGTGTTTTTTACTGGTGGTTGATAAGCACATTTCATAAGCTTTCATATAACTGTCCCAGTGTTTTCTTTCTTCAACATCACTCATTGAGAATTTCCAGTTCTTGTTCTCGTGTTTGATTCTGTCAATAAATCTGTTCTTCTGCTCCTCTTTTGACACATTCAGGAAAAATTTAATGACCACCGTTCCGTTCTGGTGAAGATACTTTTCAAATTCATTAATAGAATGATAGCGATTGCTCCACAGATTTTTATCTTTTAACACTTCATCCGGAAGATCCTGTTTAACCAGTAATTCAGGATGTACTTTCACTACCAGCACTTCTTCATAATATGAGCGGTTGAAAATGCCGATTCTTCCCCTTTCAGGCAGACATTTATATGACCGCCACAAAAAGTCGTGATCAAGTTCCTCCATGCTTGGCTGCTTGAAACTGAACACCTGGCATCCCTGCGGATTGATTCCTGACATGACATGTCTGATGGTGCTGTCTTTCCCTGCAGCATCCATTGCCTGGAATATGATCAGCATTGAGTATTTGTTCGATGCATAATGCAGTTCCTGAAGGTCACTCATCTCCAGAATCTGCTCCTTCAGAATTCTGTTATATTCTTTTTTGGAGCCGTAGTATGGCTTCACCAGAGTTTTCACTTTAGACAAATCAATTTTTTCATTCTCTTTGACAAGATAATCTTTACCGTCAATCATTTTTTTACCCTCATTTCAGCTTATTTCAATTTTATCATAAAAATATGATTTTGCAGTTGATTATTCATAAAATTTATGGTATTGTATATCATAAAAATACATTTGTATTTATGGAGTAGACAATGAACAGTAAAAAACTTTACATCATAACAGAAGAAATATTGACAGACGGAATGAAAAAAACACTGCTGGCAAAAGAACTGCTTGAGAGCAGCAAAGCCAAAAGCATCTCTGAGGCCACCAGAATCGCAGGATTGAGCAGAGCTGCTTTTTACAGGTATAAGGACAGCATCCATAAAATGGCTTCCAGTGTATCCGATATCATCAGTATCATGCTCATTCTGGAAGATAAATCAGGTGTACTTTCCAATGTGCTTAACCAGATTTCCATGACCAGTGCCAATATTCTGACAATAAATCAGGAAATTCCTTTAAGCCAGAAAGCGCGGGTATCAATCTATATTGAAATAAAGGATATGAAAGTGGAAGCATATGAATTATTGAACTCGCTGGAAAGAATTGAAGGAGTCATAAAAGCCGAACTGGCAGATGGAGGTAAATGAAATGAAAAAGATAAACATAGGGATCATCGGGTTAGGAACTGTCGGATCAGGAGTAGTCGCCCTGCTTCATCAAAACAGCGAAATGATATCAAGAAGGACAAACTGTGAGTTAACGATAAAATCTATTCTTGTGAATGATATAACCAGAAAAAGAGAGCATATCAATGAAAAGTATCTTCCTTTAATCACTGATAAAGAATCGGTATTGTTTGATGATATTCAGATTCTTGTCGAGGTGATGGGTACCATCGATAAAGCCAGATACTATATTGAAAAGGCATTGAAAAAAGGTATTCATGTCGTGACGGCTAATAAAGACCTGATGGCCAAGTATGGCGGTGAATTGCTAAACCTTGCTGAGAAATACAAGGTGAGTCTTTCATTTGAAGCGTCTGTCTGCGGGGGGATTCCTATAATTGACATGATCAAGACTTCTTTTCAGGGAAACAGGATATCCAGTATTTTAGGCATATTAAATGGAACCACCAACTATATTCTGACACTGATGGAAGAAAAAAACGTACCGTTCAAATCCGCACTGAAACAAGCTCAGAAGCTTGGTTATGCTGAAAGCAATCCTGCCAATGACATCGAAGGGGTCGATGCGGCCAGAAAGATTGCCATCCTGGCATCTATGGCGTTTAATACCAAAGTGCCTATTGAAAAAGTTCATGTTGAGGGAATCACCAAAGTGGATATACAGGATATTCTTTATGCAAAGGATCTGGGATATCGAATAAAACTACTTGGAATGGCAAAGGAAAAAGACGGTTTCTTAAAAGTTCAGGTCAATCCGGTTTTCATTCCCCTGTCACATCCGCTGGCCAATATCAACGATGTCTATAACGGAGTTTATCTGGAAGGAGACTTTTTTGGACCGTCAATGGTCTACGGGTTAGGTGCCGGGTCCTTCCCTACCGCAAGTTCAATCGTCGGTGATATCATTGCAGCATCAAAAGCGATTGATAACAAGACATATTCATGGTGTACCTGTTTCAGAGATCTGAAAATACGTGATGTCATGGAAACACATTCCAATTTCTATATCCGGATGACAGTCAACGATAAGCCCGGAGTCCTTGCCAGCATTTCAAGTATTCTGGGAAGTCATGATGTCAGTATCTATTCAGTGGTACAGAAAAAATCACACGAAGGTCACGCAGAGCTGGTCATCATCACGCATAAGGTTCAAGAGGCAAGCATGTATGACTCCATTACTGTTCTAAGCAGTTTAAGTGTCATCAATAAGATAGAAAGTATCATCAGAGTGGAGGACGAAGAGCAATGAGTTATCAGGGATTAATAGACAAATACAGAGATTTTCTGGAAGTGACGGATAAAACACCTGCATTGACATTATTAGAGGGAAACACTCCCCTCATAAAAGCGGTCAATCTGTCATCTAAATACAGTGTTGAAATCTACCTGAAATATGAAGGTTTAAATCCCACAGGGTCATTCAAGGACAGGGGGATGGTGTTTGCGGTGGCAAAAGCGATTGAAGAGGGCTCAGATCACATCATCTGTGCCTCAACAGGAAACACATCAGCTGCCGCAGCTGCATATGCAGCAAGAGCCGGCATCAAATGCAGTGTCATCATTCCATCAGGCAAAATCGCCTATGGTAAGCTGGCACAAGCCTTGATTTACGGAGCCAAGGTTATTGCTGTTGACGGTAATTTTGATGATGCTCTCGAAATCGTCAAGTCACTGTCATCACATTATCCCATCACTTTAGTCAATTCCATCAATCCTTACCGTCTTCAGGGTCAGAAGACATCATCATTTGAAATTGTTGATGTGCTTGGGGACAGTCCTGATTATCTGTGTCTTCCTGTCGGAAATGCCGGGAACATCACAGCATACTGGATGGGATTCAAAGAGTATATGATTCATGAGAAATGTTCTTTCCTTCCAGCTGTTTTCGGATTTCAGGCAGAAGGTGCCAGTCCGATTGTCAAAGGACATATCATCAAGAATCCTGAAACCATTGCCACAGCCATTAGAATCGGCAATCCAGTTAACTGGGATAACGCCTTGAAAGCAGCTTATGAATCTGACGGTGACATCACTGCCATCACAGATGAAGATATTATAAAAGCATATAAACTGCTGGCTTCAAGCGAAGGAGTATTTGCAGAACCCGCTTCATGCATCTCACTGGCCGGAGCCATCAAGAAAATAGAAAACGGGCAGATTAAGAAGCACAGCCGTGTTGTCTGTGTCCTGACAGGAAACGGTTTGAAAGATCCGGATACTGCCATTGACAATATCGAGAAAGTCATCAGCATCACATGTGATGAAAAAATGATAAAGGAAATGATATTCCATGAATGAAATCACAGCAAGAGCCCATGCCACCAGTGCCAATATTGGAGTCATGTTTGACTGTGGTGCCATAGCCATCAGAGAACTGTATACTGATGTCACTTTTAAACGTTTATCATCTGGTCATGACATCACGATAAGCGGTTATGGAAGCGATCAGATTCCGGTGGATGAAAACAATCTGGCTTTTAAAGCCGTTAAAGAATATCTGTCTTTCACCGGTCATTCATTAAACGGGTTTTCAGTCAGAATTGACAATCATATTCCTTTTTCCGGAGGATTAGGTTCTTCTGCTGCCAGTATCATAGCAACATTAGCTGCTGTTAATGCCTGTTTTGAGAATAGTGTTTCTTTGATGAAATTGCTTGATATTGCTTTGAAGATAGAGCATCACGGCGATAATCTGCTGGCCTGTTTATCGGGTGGCTTCACCATGTACAGTGAACATTCAAGAGTGAAGAACGATATCAGTGACTCCCTCAGAGGTGTATTGACGATTCCTGATTACAAAGTATCCACTTTACATGCAAGAAAAGTGCTTCCTGTAAATTATTCAAGAGCTGATTCCGTCAAAGCACTTCAGTATGCATCCATCCTTACCTATGGAATCATCAGCAATGACATGGATGCAATAAAGCAGGTACTTGAAAGTGATGTGATTCATGAACCTTTTCGCTCTTTGTTAAACAGAGATTTAAATGAAGTGCGGCAGCTTGCAGGTGAAAACAATGCGCTCGGAACCACCATCAGCGGTTCCGGAGCAGCCATCATCTCTTTTGTCAGTAAAGAAAATCAGGAATATCTTTATCATGCACTGAAAAAGCATTTTCCTGATCATCATGTGATTAAGATCTCTTTTATCAACGAAGGAGTAACCATACTCAACCGTTATAGCTGTTTTTAACAGCTTCATAAGTGATTTCACCGTTACATGTATTAAGACCATTCTGAAGTGCCCTGTTTTCTTCAATGGCTTTATTTACCCCTTTTTTAGCAAGCTCCAGAATATAGGGCAGTGTGGCACCTGTCAAGGCGAAGGTTGAGGTCCTTGGGACCGCACCCGGCATATTGGCCACTGAGTAATGAACCACACCATGTTTGACATAATAGGGATTATCATGTGTGGTGATTCGGTCAATGGTTTCAATTGAACCTCCCTGATCAATGGCCACATCGACAATAACCGATCCTTTTTCCATTGTCTTCACCATAGCTTCAGAAACGATTTTAGGAGCTTTTGCTCCAGGAACCAGCACAGCTCCTATTAAAAGATCAGTATCTTTGATTTCTTCTTTTATCGCATATTGACTGTAAATAATGGTGGTAACACGGCCTCCGAAAATATCATCAAGATAAATGAGACGTTCTTTGTTGATATCCATGATTGTGACATGAGCCCCAAGTCCTATAGCCATTTTAGCGGCATTGGTTCCCACTGTACCACCTCCGATAATCAGTACTTTACCTCTTTTCACTCCAGGAACACCACCGAGAAGAAGCCCTTTACCCTCGTTATATTTCTGAAGCAGTGAAGCTCCTACCTGAATGGACATTCGTCCTGCCACTTCACTCATAGGCATTAACAAAGGCAGATGATGGTTGGCATCTGAAACTGTTTCATAGGCAATCGCAGTGATTTTCTTATCCAGAAGCACTTTGATGAGGTCAGGATTAGGAGCAAGATGAAGATAAGTGAAAAGACTCTGTCCCTCTCTCAGTAACTCATATTCTTTTTCAATGGGTTCTTTGACTTTGATAATCAGTTCAGCCATGTCATAAATGCTTTTTATGGTCGGCAGTATTTTCGCTCCGGCTTTCGTGTATTCATAATCTGAGAATCCGCTTCCGATTCCTGCCCCTTTCTGGACATACACTTCTTTATTGATTTCACAGAGAGCATGTACACCAGCTGGTGTCATGGAAACTCTGTTCTCATTATTCTTAATCTCTTTTGGAACGCCGATAATCATTTTTTATACCTCAACTTCTCCTTCTGAAGGCATGACAGAAAACTCTTTTTTCATTGATGATAAAACAATGGTTGTTCTTGTTTCTTTCACACATTTAAAGGACTTGATTTTACGTAAAAGCACTTCAAGTGTCTGTGTATTGACTGTGACCACATCTAACATATAATCAAACCCTCCGGCAATATACATGCATTCAAGGATTTCTTTCTCATCCATTATGAACTGATTGAAAGACTGTTCGTCTCCGTCAATATGAATCAGTACATTAGCTCGTAAAGAGCGTCCCATCTTTTCGCAATTCAGTATCAGGGTATATTTTTCAATGATTCCTGAAGCTTCCAGTTTTTTCAGACGTTCACTGACCGCCGGAATGCTTAACTCTATTTTCCCTGCAATTTCAGATACTGTTGCCCTTGCATTGTCATGAAGGAGTCTTATGATCTCTATATTATATTTATCCATTGTTACCTCTCTTAAAGTTTATATAGTAATTTTACCACAACTTTAAAAAAATTAACATATTCCAATGAAAATATTTAAATGTTTAAGAGTTATCCGTAGGTCTGTTAATTATTTAACTGGATTCTTTCAGTTTCTTTCTGAATCAGATAAGAATTGATTTCTCCGCCGATCAATATGACAATACTTAGCCAGAAAATCCAGATCATGAAGACAAATAAACTGCCCAGGCTTCCCAGTATCCATGAAAAGCTGTTGATGTTGGCTACATAAAATGAGAAGAACTTAGAGAGAACAATCCACACGCCAGAGGTGAATAATGCTCCTGGAATAGCATGTCGTATCTTGACTTTCATGTTGGGAAGATAAAAATAGATAGCAGTCATAATCAGAAGTAAGCCAAAGATGGCTCCATATCTTCTGATGAAATTCACTGCTTTCAGAAATTCAAGATCTTTGAAGATGGTGCCTGCAAATGTTTCACCCATGACAGACAGGTAAAACATGAGAACAATCACAAGAAAGATGCCCAGTGTGAAAAAAATACTTAACGCTTTTGCTTTAATCAGTTTTCGTCCGTTATCGAGGTCATAGATTTTATTAAACGCTTCTATGAATCCATGAAAAGATCTGGAAGCAAACCATAGTGTGGCAATCGTAGTGAATATGATGATTGTGATGTTCTTAGGAATATTTACCTGGCTGATAGTGCTGGAGAAGACGCTGCTGACTACATTGGGAATGATATTTTCTATGTTATCAAAAATCTTTTCAATGAAATCAGGAAAAAAATTGGCAATATAGACAAGGACCACACTGATTGTCAGAAAGGCAATGATATTATAGTACGAAATCTGCGCTGCGCTCTTAATGAGGTCATGTCTGTC
>JAFGUQ010000253.1 GCA_016938455.1 Clostridia bacterium | reverse complement strand
CCCACATATATTCATCCATATTTAAGAATGTTACCTGATGCAGTGATATTTTTTCCTTATTAATCATTTCAACCATTGGTGAATACTGTGAAGAAGGACCGAGTGGCATAATGAACAGGGATTTCCGGTGAAGTGAATTATTCAGAATTATTTCATCAACAACTGTTCTGGCAATGATATCAAACATCACATCAGGATTCTCATAAATATCAATGGGAATAGCCCCATTTGTAAGGTCTTTTGCTTTCAAAGTGAGTATTTTATCATCTTTATACATATTATCTACCTTCTTCTATGTCTTTAAGTGCTTGTATACGCCCGTCATGTTTACCTGGTGTATACTTCCCAAACAGCCATATCTCAATGATTTTTTCGAACTCATCTGCACTTACCAGCCAGGCACCTGTAGTCAGAATATTAGCATTATTATGTTCTCTGCTCATGATAGCTGTAAAAGGAAGGTAACATAATGCAGCTCTTGCTCCTTTAACTTTATTGGCAGCTATTGCCATACCCTGTCCAGTACCGCATATGAGAATTCCTCTGTCGTAGTCTCCTTTCACAACAGCTTCTGCTACCTTTTTCGCATAAAAGGGATATTCACCTTCCTGAGAAGAATAGCAGCCTGCGTCACTTATATCATACCCTTTGGCTGTCATTCTTTTAATCATTTCCGTTTTCAGATCATATCCTGCAAGATCACTGCCAATGATTAATTTAAATTGAAGTTCCATTATAATTTCTCCTCTGCTTCAAAAGCCTTGATAAATTCCTGACAGGCTTCACTGATTGGTTTATTCTGTTTGAATACTGCAAAAACACCTAAAACCACCATATCAGCTCCCATTTCCTTACTTTTTCTACCATTTGACAGATTAATTCCACCATCCACAGAGATAAGGTAGTCAAGCTTGTTAATCTTTCTATAATGATAGAATTCTTCAATTTTATGATAAGTATTATTAATGAATTCCCGTCCATAGATACCAGGAATAATTGACATGATAAGAAGCAAATCAACAAACGGGAGCAAATCTTTCACATCACTAAAGGTATCATTCGGATTAACGACAATTCCTGATTTCATACCGTTTTTCCTGATATTTTTCAAAAGCACTAATGGGTTTGAAACTGTTTTAGGATCAATAGTCATGTAATCAACACCAACACCTTTACATCTGATAACATAATCTTGAGGATTCGTCACCATTAAATGGGCATCAATAATTACATCGCTGAATGACTCTTTCAATTCTTTAACAGTATCAAGATTCATACATAGATTTGGCACATTATGACCATCCATAAAATCAACATGCATATATTTGATTCCGCCTTTTATTAATTCTTTAACATCTGCTTCTATATTAAGTTGTCTGGCACAAGCAATACTTGCTGTATATATCATGTTAAAAATTCCTTTCTTCAATTCTAAATGGATAAGTTATAAGAATCTGGCTCTGCTTCCCTCTGACAATTAACGATTTGACAGCTGCCGGAATAAAGGCAGCTTTTCCTTGAATCAGTGTTTTATTACTTTCTCCTGATACAAGCTCCACATCACCTTCGACAGCAACTATAATATAATGCCCATCAAAATCCGGAACAAAATATGATCCTCTGATATCAATGATATCTGCTTTGAATTCTGCACATTGATCATATCCCAGTATTTCATATTGTGTACAATGATTAATTGATGAAATTGTTTTTCTGGGAATTACAATTTGCTTTCTGATTTCTTCTTCTGTGAAAGTACTGAAACTGAGTCCATCAAACAGCTTTTCGTTACCCAAACCATAATGCAGGTCATTGTCTTCCATATGTCTGCCATAATTATCTCTTTCAAATCTGAAAGTATAATCACAAGGCTCATGAATTTCAAGAAATGTGGCTCCTGCTCCCATTGCATGAATCATCCCTGCTTTGATGAGAATCATATCTCCTTTATTAAAGTATACTCTGTGAATGCACTCAAGCATACCCGGAACATCATTGTTGATGAAAAGATTAAAAAAAAGTTCTCTGGTTACATGCTTTTTGAACCCAGCATAACAAAAGTGGGGTCCGTCATCTCTGGTTTTTAAAATATACCAGGCTTCTGTCTTGCCATAAAAAGAATGAAGCTCTTTTTCTGCAAATTCTTTTGTGGGATGATATTGCAAAATCAGTCTTCCGGTTGAATCTCCGACTTTACAAAGCACTCCTGACTGAAGATTGGATATATGCTCATATTTTTCACCAAGTAATGCCTTAGTATGATTATCTATCAATGATTTCAAGCTGATCCTGGTTCCATTAATAACAGTCTGACTGTAACCGTGGTCGAAAGGCTTGCCAGGGCCAATATATTCATTGGTATTCACAAGCAGCTCTTCACTCATATTTGAATCAACAGGGTTATCAAATTTCTGCCATTCATCAATAGCTGAACCACCTGTATAAAACCTTTCTACTCGGTTATATTCAAGTACCAAT
>JAFGUQ010000252.1 GCA_016938455.1 Clostridia bacterium | reverse complement strand
CTTCATTAAAATCGGAAACGGCTTTTGTATAGTTCTTGGCATTATATGCAATCAGCCCCAGGTAGTAGTATGCCTGTTTGTTGTTGGGGTCATAACCGAGGATATTGTTAAAGCCTTTCTCTGCCTGTTCATAGTTTTCAGCACGATAATCCTGAATGGCGATGTTGTTCATTTTTTCCAATTCCTGATTGAAGAAGCTGTTCAATCTGCCCATGAAATCATTATCCAATACCGCCCAGCGTTTCTTTTTATCTTTCACAACATCAATTCTCTGTGAGACAATATCATCAGTCCTCATGCTGTAAAAACGGAACGAGATTGAGAATAACTGTGAATTGACAGAGCTGATCACACCTATGATTACCACGTCGGCATTCAGCTCCTTGCCGATTTCAGCCATATCCTCTTTATCCATTTCGTCCACGTCTTCAAAAGCCAATTCCTTGAAAATGAATTCAGTATCTTTCATATTGAGCAGGTCAAAATTCTCGTCAAGATCAAAGGATCGCTGCAGGTCTCTGATAGTCAAAAACTTTTGGATGTACTTACTGGCACTGTCCAATCTTTTCAGGGGTAACACGGCAACTCGCACCATAGCGGCAGAAAGAACCGTGGTCAGGGTCAAGCTGAGTATGAGTAGCACAAGCCACTTTTTCATCATTCCTCCATATATTAGAGCAGAAATATTATCTTTATATCTTTATTTCATTCTACGTTATTTATGTCAAGAAAAAAGGCTAACCACAGCAGTTAATGATTGAACCAGAATAATATGCATACACCATCCCACCTCGCTGTTCCAGCAGTAAAGCACCGTCTGTAGAAATCCCTCTGCAGATTCCTGATATCTGTTCTTTACCTGTATCAAATTTAAGTGGCTTGCCTAAGCCAAACAGAAAGCTGTTTATTGTTTGCTGATATTGTTGCAGTCCTGTAATCTGAAAACCATCACATTTGCTATGAAAATTCTCAAGAAAACTGCAAAGAACTGCTTTGTTTGATATTTCAAAATCAAAAATCTGTTTCAGGCTGACAGGAGGAATCGGCGCATCCAGATTGATTTGCTCCGTATTTGTGTTAAT
>JAFGUQ010000251.1 GCA_016938455.1 Clostridia bacterium | reverse complement strand
GACTGTCGGTATTTCAAAAGGAACCGTGATTGAGTATGCACTTGATAAATATTCAGAAAACAGAAATTTCGAAAAAATTTATATTCCCGCTATGCCTGTCAGACTTCAGATGCTAAAGGAAGGTCAGATAGATTTAGCTCTTTTACCTCAGCCGCTTGCTGCTGCCGCTGTCTTGGAAGGTGCAACAATAATTGAGAAATCAGATGATTTATTCTGTCCTGGTATTTTTGCTTTCAATGAGCAGGTAACAAAAAACAAAAAATTCATCAGTTCTTTCATTGAGGCTTATAACAAAGGGGCAGGTCTGACAAACGAACAATATTTATCGTTCTCTTCAATTCTCAAAGACAGTTATGGCTTTCCTGATATTCCTATGACAGAATACATGCCAGCTTCTTTCAAGAAAGCTGTTTATGTAGACGAAAATGAAGTAATTGATATGGCCGGCTGGATGATGGCCAATCAGCTGATTGATCAGCTGCCTTCAAATGCATCGATTAATGAAATGATTGCTGCAGACTATTAAAATTCGATTGTAGCCAGTGATATTCTTGCATATGGTCTGTCATCACCATTTTCATATAAGCAGAGTATTTTACCATCAGTATTGATTGTCAAATCAGAATAAGCGGAATGGCTTTCATACAGCACTAGTTTCTCTTCCCATGATCTCCCGAAATCACTGCTTACTTTAACTGTCATGTTTTTTCGTTCGACACTTTCCGGATTTGAAAAGACAAGCTTATCCTGAAAGTTGATGATACTGGCCTGACAGACAGGACAAACAAGGTTCTTGTCTTCATAAAACAAATCGATTGATTGCCCTTCGTCACTGCTTATAAAAACACAGCGGTAGTTCCCTCTGTCATAAGTTCTCATATTCACCATTAACTGATTATCAGGTAACATAACACCGCAGCATTCATTTGTCAGGGAGACACATATGGCACCTACTTTCCATGTCATGCCATGGTCATCACTGTATATAATATGCGATTGAGTCGGTCCCGATAATGTGTTGTCAAGAAAATCCTCTTCACTATGATTGCAGGTCATGATGAGTCTTCCGCTTTTCATCTGAACTCCGTGATTCGGACCGGTTGCATACCATCTCCAGTTTGGATGTTTAATTGAGCTTGTGATATTAACAGGCTCGCTCCATGTGTCTCCTTCATCATCAGAGTACATACAGTAGATATCTCTTTTTGCTCCGGTTGTTCTTATGACATGCTCTCCCAGATCTCCATAATTGAAACAGTGCAGCAGAATAACTCTGTTGATTTCACTGTCATAAATCAGAGCCGGATTGCCAAGCGTATCTTTTCCATTGGCTCTCAATGTTCTGATCGGGCCGAAAGACTTCCCGCCATCTATGCTTTTTCGAAAGACAGTGTCAATCTGACCTGCATCTCCCTGGCTGTTATGACGAGCTTCAGCAAAAGCAAGCACCACGTTGTTAGACGTGCAGATAAGGGTCGGAATCCTGTATGTGTGAATTCCGTTATCACCTTCGTTGAAAAGAATTTTTTCATCAATCTTATGTAACATTGTGTATCTCCTTAATGTATTATCTTCTTGAAGGAACTACTTCAAGCCAATATCCATCAGGATCTGAAATAAAGTAAATCCCCATCGCATTGTTTTCATAACAGATGCACCCCTGCTTTTTGTGAAACTCATAAGCTTTTTCATAGTCATCAACTTTAAAGGCCAGATGAACTTCATTATCTCCCAGATTATATGGTTTTTCCCAGTCTCTCAACCAGGTCAGCTCAAGATAAAACTGAGTGGCTTCATCCCCGAGATAAACAATGATGAAACTTCCGTCTTCTGCTTCATGTCTTCTGACTTCATTAAGTCCCAGATTCTCTTTGTAAAAAGCCATGCTTTTCTCCAGATTCATCACATTGAAGTTATAATGATAGAATTCAAACTTCATTTTGTCCCTCCTTGTAAAAACTGATTTTATCGTAATATGCTCTGTCAGACAAATCTTTTTCAGCTGTTGTCAAAAAAGAATAATCATCAAAAAGATGAATGGGAAAGACTTTTCTTACTGAAACATTTTCCATCAGATAGTCAATGGCATAATATTTAGCATATGAAAGTCGTTGATCCACTGGGATAAAAGCAATATCAATCTTCATGTTTTTCAATTTGCTGATTTCCTCAATGAATTTCATTTTCATTAACTGATTGTTTTTTTCGTCATCTTCTTCCCAATGCCACCAGTTTAAATCTCCGGAATGAAATATATTACCTGATTCAGTCTCCACAAGAAAAGCTACTCCTTCATCAGTGGAACGATAGGTGCTGATGAATAAATCATTAACCGTTCTCTTTTCATCCGGTCCCATAAAAGTGATGTTTTTCAGCGAAAACTTCTGCGATATATCTGAAGAAAATATATAGTGTATGTTTTCATGCAGCTGATTCCATTTCAGTATTTCATTGTCAAAATGATCTTTATGCCTATGGGATACAAAGATAAATACTTCTTCGTAGCTATCCAGCTCTTTACTCTCAAATCCTTTTTTAAAGTAATCAAAAATCAGAATCCTGTTTTTATAAGATACTGATACCCCACTATGGTAAAGATATTTTACCGACATCATGTTACTCATATATATAACTATAGGTATAAACTCATGTTTTTTCAATAAGATACTTGTTAAAAAATAAATAATATAACCGTTTTCTTGACAGTTTTTATATAAGGTGTAAAATTATATATATATTAGGAGAGGAGGGCAACAAAATGTCTAAGAATTCCAGAGTGATACGGCGTTTAGATCCACTTGGAAGAATAGTACTTCCCAAGAAGTATAGAAAAGCGCTTGATATCGATATTAAGGATGATATTGAAATTGTTGTACAGGGAACAAACATCTATGTTAGCAAACATGATCCTGGATGTATTTTCTGTGGAGACAGCAATGGAATAACGTTATTCAAAGATAAACCGGTTTGTCCTGAATGTTATAAAGATATCAAAGAGAAAAACTTCTTCTAAAAATAGGTTACGCGGGTGTTTTCACCCGCTTTTTATTTCTTGATTATGAATAAATTTATGATAAAAGCTTTGGAAGAAGCGAAAAAAGCGTATAGGGAAGATAACGTACCAATAGGTGCAGTTATTGTAAGGGATCACCAAATCATCGCCGCAGCCCATAACGGAAGCGGATCGCTGGAACACGCTGAGATTCTGGCTGTCAAGAGAGCTCTCGAAGTATTAGGTACAAGATATCTGGACGACTGTGAATTATACACAACGCTGGAACCTTGCCTTATGTGCTCAGGAGCTTTAATAAGTGCCAGAGTTAATAAAGTGTATTTCGGGGCCTTTGACAGTAAGTCAGGTTGTGCAGGAAGTGTGACAGATGTTTTTGTCTTACCGTTTAACCATAAGGTAGAGTATTATGGTGGTATAATGGAGGATGAATGTCTTTACCTGCTCAAACAGTATTTTAAATCCAAAAGAGAAGTTGATGTTAGATAGCAATTTCTTTAATCGTCCCACTCTTGAGGTGGCAAGCGATTTGCTTGGTAAGGTCATTGTCAGAAATGGTGTCAAAGCAGTAATTGTAGAAACAGAAGCCTATATCGGACCTGTTGATAAGGGTTGTCACGCATATCACTTCAAGAAAACAAAAAGAAATGAAGTGATGTTTTCATGCGGCGGTGTCGCTTATCTTTATCTGATTTATGGAATGTACTACTGTCTGAACTTTGTGACAGAAGGAGAAGGGTTTCCATGTGCAGTGTTAATAAGATCGGTTGAAGTGGTTGAAGGTTTGGACACAGCCTGCCGCCGGCGCTATAAAAAAGAATATTCTCAATTATCGTCCCGTCAGATACGAAATTTATCAAACGGTCCTGGAAAAGTATGTATGCTTTTTAATTTGTCCTCTGCTCAGAATGGAATGAGTTTACAGACAGATGACATGTATATCGAGGATAATGGGATAAGTGGTTTTGATATTGTAAAGGCAAAAAGAATCAATATTGATTATGCAGAAGAAGCCAGGGATTTCCTCTGGCGTTTTTATATTAAAGGAAATCAAAATATCTCGGTCAAATAACGGTAATCTGGAGGATTCATTTAATATGGCATTACTATTTAGCGACATACATGCTCATGTATATAAGTACAAATATCCGAGCAAAGACGGAAAGATGCTTTTCATCAATATGGAAGAGCTGATACGGACTCATGATGCTCTGGGGATTAATAAAGCTGTACTTCTTCCGATTGTAAGCCCAGAAATATATGTACCTCAATCGGTAGGTGAAATCATCGATTTTGCAAATGAATCAAATGGCAGATTCATTCCTTTTTGCAATGTTGATCCTAGAGTGCTGACTAATACTTCTGATGCTCCAATCGGTAATCTCCTGGACTACTACAGGAATCTTGGTTGCAAAGGAATCGGAGAAGTCATGCCAAATCTACCATGGAGTGATTTACGACTCCAAAACCTGCTGTATCATGTGGAACAATCATGTTTCCCGATGATTTTTGACATGACCGGTAAAAAAAATACCGGTTATGGAATTTATGATGACGCATCTCTTCCCATGTTGGAAGCTTGTCTGGCAAAGTTCAAAAACTTGATATTCATTGGCCATGGCCCCGCTTTCTGGTCTGAAATCTCTGCATTGAAAAACAAAGAAGACAGAACAGGTTATCCTGATTATGAAGTGTTTAATGAAGGCAGAATGGTCATGCTCATGAGAGCTTACCCTAACCTTTATTGTGATCTGTCCGCCAACAGCGGCTATAATGCGCTCAATAGAGATAAAGAGTATGCTGTTAAATTCTTGAATGAATTCCAGGACAGAATTTTGTTCGGGACTGATATCTGTTATGAGGGTCAGTTCTTCAACACCATGAATCTCTTGCTTGAATTCAACAGACAGAATAAAATCAGTAATCTGGTATTGAAAAAACTCGCTTTTTCAAATTTCGACAGATTGATTAAATAATTGGCTATTTCTGTCCGATATTATATAATATGAAATCTAAGGTGAGAAAATGAGTAAAAAAGGATTTACCTGGTTATATGAGTTCAAGGATAAGAAACTCGAATTAGAGTATTTCAGGAATAGTCTGAATACAACCAAGCATTTTTTCAGCATTCTTTTTTTCATCTATATATGTCTGTATTTTTTGTTTTTTATTCTTGATCTGAAGCTTGCTTCACATGATGTTTTTATTATGCTGTTAATCAACAGAATAATCACCTCCATTGTTTCTCTGATTTTATTGTTTCTTCTTGGCAAGTCTGTTTCAGCGGTCAGATCATTACAGGTCATCAATGTCATAGGCATTGTCGTGATTAGTTCATTTTTAATCGCAGTTTTTCAATATCACAATGCAGCATATTTCTATATTGAAGCCCTTAGCATACTGACATTGACATTAGCTCTTTTTACTCTTCCAGCTTCCGGTATTGTAAAAATCATTGTCTCCGGTGTATTGAACATAGGTTTTTTCATATCCATGATTATTTTAGGAAGCAAAGAAGATGCAATATTGAATATCGCCATCATCATCTGTTTTCTGTCAGTCAGTTTATTCATCAATATACTCATCCTGTTTCAGTCAAATTATATAAAAAGAATTAACTTTAAAAACACCAAAAAACTCGAGGTTCTTTCTTCCACCGATTATCTGACGGGAGTTCTTAACCGCAGTAAATTCATGGAAATTGCAGAAAATGCAATGAATGATTTTAACATCAGGAAACACCCATTGACATTTGTTTATATTGATTTCGATGGGTTCAAATCCATCAATGATCAGTTCGGCCACGAAACCGGAGATCGTGTTCTTGTCGAAGTTGCGAATATCATAAGAGAAAACCTTACTGAAAATGATGTTTTCGGACGTTTTGGCGGTGATGAGTTCGGTATTCTGTTAATCGGAAAAGATTTAATCAATGCAAAAATAAAAGCAGATAAGATAAAAAGTGAAATTTCAAATTACTCAGTCAGTATCGATTACTTTGCTTCATGCACATTCGGTCTTCATCAGCTGTCTCCGGGTGAAGATATAAAAGAAGCGATTCATCTTGCCGATGTGGACATGTATCAAAAAAAACCGGCGCATTAACTGCTGATGATCATCAGGACATTATGTGTTCCCCTGTCATTAATCAAAGTGATATAATCCTCTTCGATTTTTGTATTATCTAAAAAACATATTTTTTCTTTTTCACCTTTTTTAATGCTTTTTTCTATATTTATACTGTATTTGGTTTCTTTATAGGTATATTCAATGGAAAACTTGTGCCATGAAGTAGGAATGCAGGGAGTCATGTATAATCTGTTGCCTTTTTTATTGAACCCAAGAATCCAGTATAATCCCGCCTGATACATCCAGCCTGCTGCTCCTGTATAAAAGCTCCATCCGCCTCTTCCCATCTGAATCTGATTATGATAGATATCGGCGGCCATGATATAGGGTTCCAGTTTATATTTATTGACTCCACCTATATCCTGAGTATGTGATAATGGATTTAGAAAATCAAATATCCGATATGCACCATTATTATTTTTCTGTTTGATCAATGCAATCACTGCCCATATGGCTCCATGTGTATACTGACCGCCGTTTTCTCGGATTCCTCTTAAATAGCCTTGTATGTAACCTGGATTCGGGGATGTTCTATGAAATGGGGGAAATAAAAGAAGCAGCATTTTTTCATTCTCATCTACGAGATAATTCAGCAAAGATTCCATTGCCATCTCTCTTTTATCACTGTCTGTGCTTTCACTGATGACCGCCCAAGACTGTGATATGGAGTCTATTTTACATTCAATGTTATCTTTCGACCCGAGTTTGCTTCCGTCATCAAAATATGCTCTTAAAAACCAGTTTCCGTCCCACGTACTCTGATCAATTCCTTCCTTAAGCTTAATGATAAACGAATTAAGCATGTCCACAAACTCATGATCTTGTTTATTTTCAGCAATTTCAATGAATTTATTGATCACATCATATAGGAAGAATGCAAGCCATACACTTTCACCTTTGTTTTTTACTCCGACCATATTCATCCCATCGTTCCAGTCACCTGACCCGATTAAAGGTAAATTATGCTCTCCTAATATCAGGCTCCTCATAATCGCTTTTTTACAATGCCGGTACAGGCTCTCCTGTACTCCGCTCTTTTTAGGAAATCCGAATTTCTCAGCTTCTCCATCAGCCAGTAATCCGAATTCCAGATACGGTACCATGGTTTCCAGTATGTCATTGTCTCCGGTGGACTTAATATAATCATGAACAACATAGGGAAGCCATAACCTGTCGTCAGAAATCAATGTTCTGATTCCCATGTTATTATGTTCATGCCACCAGTGCATGACATCTCCCTCTCTGAACTGATGACTGGCTGCATTCAGAATAATGTCTTTTGACAATCTTTCATCTTGGTTGACAAAAGAAAGACAATCCTGCAGCTGATCTCTGAACCCATAAGCACCACTGACCTGATAAAATGCTGTTCTTGCAAATATGCGACAGGAAATTGCCTGATACAGAAGCCAGCCATTTAAAAGATAATTCATCTTGTTATCTGGAGTGTTTATGATAATAGTCTCAAGTCTGTCTCTCCAGAAATCTTCTATCATCTCAAACTGCTTATGACTTCTTTCTGCACATCCGTAAACACGACAGGTATCAGTGATTTTCTTAATGCTGTTTTCCTGCCCCAAAATATAAATAAATTCCTTTTCTTCATAAGCCTCCAGATTCACCTCATTCTGAAGTACCATACACGGATTCAAGAAGCAGCCTTTCCTGCGTTCAAGTTTTTCTCTTCTGATTGCTTTTGGAACTTCATAATTCCCTCCGCCGTCAAAAAAAGTATTTTTATCACATGTGAAGCTCTTCACAGGAAGCTCTGAATACAGGTAGGTTATCTGATCATTGAAGTCATTGCTATAAGGGTTACTAGCATAAGTGAATCTTCCGCTCTCATCAAATTCAGTCTGAATAAACTGAGCTGTTTTTTCTCTGTCTGTTCCAAGGACCATATCACTGTAGTAATACACATTCAGGTTCCTTGATTCTTCTGTGGTGTTCTTTAACTTGATACAGACATACTTGAATCTTTTGCTTTTTGGAACAAATACTTTCATTTCCTGTAAAACTCCATTAGAGCTATGCTGATAAACAGTATATCCAAATCCATGAATAATGCGTAAATGACTATTATCTCTGATTGGTGTAGCTGTAGGAGTAAACACTTTATTAGTATAACTGTCTTTAATGTATACCACTTCCGGAAGTGGATTTACTATTGGATCATTACTCCAGTTTGATATTTTATTTTCTCTGCTGTTGATATTGTAAGAATAACCCATTCCCGCTTCAGTGCAAATACAGCCGAATTTTCTGTTGGCGATTACATTACTCCATGGCATCGGTGTCATTTGCCAGTTTTTCAATTCAATCACATACTCTTTTGTATGTTTATTAAATCCTCCAATTCCGTTAACCATATCAAGATCAAGAGGGTCCAGTTTGCCATCTTCGTAAATAACATCTTTTTCCTCCGGTATCTTTTCCTCCTTGCTCTCAATATTTAAAAGAAGATTATAGGTATAATAGTCACCAAGAAGGCGGTCTTTCCCTGTCAAAATCACTTTGGCCACGGTATCAAGTAATATGGCTTCATCATCATTTATATGATCTTTGTTAATCATATAAATATTAGATGTCTTTACTGAACTGGCAAACATTTTTGCATTCTGAATAATATCATTAAGACTGTTTGACAGGTCATTCTGGTACCCTTCACTTCTTTCATTCAGAATAACCAGATCAAAGTTCACCTGATTCTTTCTCAGGTATTCGAGGACTGTCATGGCATCTTTCACAGTTTCAATTTCACTGAAGTCATTAATTTTCACCAGAACAACCGGATAATCCCCTGAAATCCCGAATTTCCACAGATTTTGTAATGACAGCTTATTAATGATCTTTCCATCATTATATTGTTCTTTGGCTGAGTAAAAAATGCTTGATACTAAATCCTGAATCCTGTTTATTTTTTCATAGTTAAGGTTCAGATACTTCATTTCCACTTTACTGTCAAATAATGCTTTATGGAAAACATCCCTCACCGCGTATGTATTTCTTAAACTTTTCATTGTTTCAAGTAATTCCTGCTTGTCATAGGAAGCCGCGCTGATAAAGGAAACTGTCTGATTTTGATTAGGTGAAATTTCCATGCTGATCTTGAGACTCATGCATGGATCTACCACTTCACCAGTACCTCCAAACTGGTTGAGAGGGCTTTGAACTCCAACTGGATTTTTCAGGGTTCTACCTCTCCCAATAAAAACAAGCCTGTCAGTTTCGTGTAAGAACAGTTTGTTCGGATCAGACTCAAGAAGGCATGTCGATCCAAACAGTATGCTTTTTTTAGTGATATCCATCGCTCTTCTTTCCGCTATGACAGCTCTTGCATTTTTATCAAACTCAGTTTCCACAAACAATCTTCTAAAAGCCGGATGAGACTGAAAGTCAGATAGTTTGTCTATGATCATTTCAGTATAACTGGTGATTTCAAGTCTTAATGGTTTCCTGCTATTTAGGTTTGTCACTGTAATCCGTCTTATTTCCGCATTCAGGTCAGGTGAAACAGAGACTTCCATCTTGCAGTCAATATCATTTTCAATTCTCTTGTATTCTACCTTTTCAATGGAAAATATCACTTCATAAAATTCAGGTTTTGAAAAAGTCGGTGAATAGGTGATGCTGAAGAACTTACCAGTTTCCATATCCTTGACATAAATGAAGGTACCATAGACATCATTAGAAGGGTCACTTGACCAGTTATTAATCATGATATCATCAAATTTACTGAAGCCAGAACCTGTTGAGCTTAAGACACACTGAAAATGATCATTGCTTAGAACATGAAGCGCAGGATATCTGTATTTACCTTTACTGATTACCCTTGGAATCGGTTGATCCTGACTGCTTTCCTTTAATATGCTTTTCTCGGATTTTTTAGAAACATCTTTTACAATGACACCAAGCTGTTTCACTTCTTCTAGCAGAATCTCTGCTGATTTCATCTGTGCTTCTCTGTGAAATCTGCTGACAATAGTATTATTGTTCAGATAGTTGTCAATGGCCATCAGACTCATTCCCTTATGATGGCACATATAGGTTTTAATGATATTATTCTTTTTGTATTTTTTCCCTTCCGAGAACATGAAGTCAAGTGCATCATAAAAGCCTAATTCCCCTCTCATATTGAACTTCATCAGCAGCTGAAGATTTTCATAATAGTTTTTTTCGTTGTAACGCATACTGATGAATGTTGAATATGGTGAAACAACCAGAAATTTAAATAAATCCGGTCTAAGACCAAGTGTCGGTACTCCAAAGGCACGATACTGATAATTCAGGTCTTTGTCATATCTGAAATAGGCAGATTCTGATATGCCATAAGGGATTCTGTTTCTCCTTGCAAATGTCAGCTGTTCCTTTACTGTGTTTTTTAAAGTGATATCAAATACTGTTCCGTTGAATACTTTCAAAAAGAGATCAGGCATAAAATATTCAAACATCGTGCCTCCCCATGAAAGAAAAGTGGGGTTTCCATTAATCAATGTGAGTGGTCTTCCCAGATAATACCAGTGTTTCGCTGTAATGTCCCCTTTTGCGACGGCTATATAACTGGTTAAACGTGATTCCGATGCAATAAAATCATAATGTGATGAATCATAGCTGTTTGTTGAGCCGTTATATCCTATATATAAGAGATTCTTTTTCGGATCAAACAGTTTACTGAACTGACAGTTTTTAATTAGCTGATCCAGCAGACTGATTTCTTTATTGATTTTTTCGTTCATCAGTTTAGCAATAGACCTGTTTTCATTGATCATCTGATATAAAGTAACATCAGTCTTTTCAAAATTCTGTATGTCATTCACAAATCCTGTTAAATTCATCTTGGCATAAATTCTGTAATTGGGATCAAACCATTTATTCTGCTCATTATCCAATTGTATGATCAGCTCTTTTAACAATGTTGCAAGCTGATCGATGTTATCAAACTCAGTCTTCTTATGATAACCAGCTAAATCTAAGGTCATATGAATCCCGTTGATGTGGGTCTGGCTGATTACCGGATGATGTAAAGCTTCTTTAAGGGCTTCTTTTAATATAATTAAAACACCGGTCAGATTACCGCTGTCAACAGTCGATATATATTCTGGATGAAGTTTTTTGAGTGTTTGAATATCATACCAGTTATATAAATGGCCATGCCATTTATCGAGACGGATAACGGTCTCGAGTGTTTTTTCAATTTTATCTAAATATTCTTCAAAAGAAATGAATCCAAGATCCCGTGCTGTCTGAAAAGCCATCAGCTGCATTCCGATGTTGGTCGGTGATGTCCTTTTTGCTATTGTTTCATCAGAGACAAACTGCACATTATCCGGAATCAGATAATTAAATTCCTCCCTGAAATAACGTTCAAAATATTTGTATTCGCTTCTTGCAATTTCAATCAGGAATTCCTGCTTTTCTTTTGAACAGGTCTTTATCTTCTTCTTTTTTTCGGTACCTGTCATATAGGCAATGATTGGATCAATCAGCCAGACAGCACTGATTGCAGATAACAGGTTATTCTGCAGCAGTAAAGATGATATGAAAATGATAACAGTCAGTAAAAGACTGAATCTCATTTGCTTAACATTCCCGGTGAATGAGTTTTTAATTAATTTATCTGTCTTTTCCTGAGTCTGCCATTCCAGCAGATTTTTTTTACTGAAAATCAACCGGTAAAGTGTTCTGAAAATGGCATCAGCACTTATAATCACCCTGTATGGAAGAATGACTAAGAAAAATAATTCTCTCCCGACATTCTGAAGAACTCTCTTCAGAAAATCCTTTATGGAAAATTTGAATCCCAGATTTGTGATGTTGGCAAATAAAGTTCTATTCACATTCAACATGACATGAAATAGAAGAAGAATCAGCAGTAATCCCCATAACACATAAATCTGATATGATAATGCAAGTAAAGTGAGGAGTAGAATCATAAATGATATAGGTGCTACACTTCTGAATAAATTACAGAGCATTTGCCATCTTGATAACAGGCTTAAATGATCTCTTCCTAAAATCCAAGGTAATAACTGCCAGTCTCCTCTAATCCATCGATGCTGTCTCTTAAAAAAGCTGAGAGTGTTAGCAGGAAAACTGTCAAACAATTGAATATCTGATGCATAAGCACATTTCAGATAGGCTCCTTCAAGCAGATCATGACTTAATACGCTGTTTTCCGGGATTCTTCCTGAAAGCACTTTCTGAGCTGTTTCTACATTATAAATTCCTTTTCCTGAAAAAATCCCTTCATAAAACACATCCTGATAAATATCTGATACAAAGGTAGTATAGGGATCAAATCCGTTATTTGATGCAAAAAGTCTGGAAAACAGTGTTTTCGATGAATACTTCAGTTCAACACTGATTCTAGGTTGTATCAGGCCATATCCCTCCACCACTTTTCTGCTTTTGGGATCAATCACCGCTTTATTAAGCGGATGTGCCATAATCCCAATCATTTTATTGGCGCTGTTTCTGATCAGTTTTGTGTCACTGTCCAGGGTAATGATATATTTTGTTCCTTTTAATCTTTCAATATCACCAAAAACAGGGAAGAATGTTGTTTCTTTTAATCCGAGAAGATAACTGTTGAATTCTTCAAGTTTCCCTCTTTTTCTTTCCCACCCCATGTATATCTTATCTGTGGAGTTATACTTTCTTACTCGGTGAAACATAAAAAACCGGGGTGGCTCATCCTTGAAGTACTTATTATTCAAATTTTCCAGCAGCTCCTTACCATAGGATATGATTTCCATATCATTTTCACCTTCTTGATCATGGTGATCATGATAATCGCTGAGCAGAGAAAAAAACAGATTATCACTTCTGTTAGCCAGATACATTTGTTCAAGTTTGATAATATACTTAGGTAACTGCTCCTTCTCACTTAGAATAATCGGTACAACAATCGTCGTTTTATACTCTTCTGGAATCCCCTCATCAAGATTCATTGCAGGAGGATTCTTAACTCGAACTAAACTTAAGACAATTTTATTTACAAGATCCGTAATCAGACTGAAAGAAGGAATGAGAAACAGGAAAAACATGAGAATTCCCACACCGAGATTTCTTTTATCAATGTAAGTGAATACAGCGGCTGCAAAACTCATCAAAAGGATAGTCAGATAAAGAATCCCCAAATAAATTCTGTCTTTATTCATATGAAAAAAATGCCGTATTTTCTGAACAAACTTGTCAGACAGGTTCAACTGACAGAATAAATCACCCTTTCCATTCCCAATCAAATAGTAACCAACATGACTTTGCTTATCTTTTTTATTCTGAGTCATTGAAAGCACTTTATTGGCAATAAATGTTTCATCCCTACCGCTGTTTTTACATAATTCTTCAATTTCATAACGGTAATTCTCTTTTGTCTTGAAAGTCATCATCTTGAACACACCACATTTTTCTCTGCTCAAAATACTGTCAATGACTGAAATCTCTTCAATTACTTCTTCCCATTTTACTTCATTGGAACTTTTCAGGCTCAATAGAAGATTTGACACTTCAGCTTCAATCATAGCCTGAAACTTTGATTCACTTCTCATAATCTCAGAATAGGTGTTTTCCGAACAGGGCAGTTGTTTTGTCAGCTCACTCATTCTCGGATGATTGACCAGCCCTCTTTCTTTAAGCCTGTAAATAATCTGTGATGAATAATTCAATTCATTTTCAGAGTTTATGTTAGTTGTTTTTGATAATATGGTATCGAAGAGAACATCTCTGGCAGCGTTAAATTTGATAAGATTATCAATCAATTTATCTGCCATGATCTTTTCTTTGACCGCCTGGTTGATAGTGACAACCGAGCTTGCAATATCTTCGAGAATACAAAGATTGATCATCACTGGAAAAGCCCATAATTCAGAGATTTTAAGAGGGCTTATTTCCTGATAACTTTCAATAAGAGCAAACATTAATTCCTGAGAATAATGGTTTTTAAGAATTGACATTATTTCTTTTGTGACAACATATATTCTTGGGTAAACACCATAATTATCGTCTGAAATCGCTGGTAAGACCTGACAGTTATGTTTACTGAAAGCTTTTTTTGTCGTTTTTATCTTCTCATTGATCTGATAATAATTATCAGTAATCCACTTTGAAGATGGTACCAGCTCATCATATCTGCCTTCTAGCATATATAATTTGTCATAGTTTTTTTTCAGTTGTTTCCATTTACTTTTTGTTGTCTTGTAATTCCACGTGATATGCTTTTTCCTGCTGACGATTATATGGGTGGAAGCTAACTTTTTCATGTAGATAATACTGTCTTTAAAGGAATAGGAGTGATTGTAATATTTAGGAGTGTAATCAACATTTTTCCTTCTCTTCAGCCTGTAAATGAAAAAAGCAATTAAAATTGTAAAGATAACAAAAAGAGCAATAAACAAATCTTTCATGCTTTATGCCTCCTGAATCGTTATCATTCTGCTTTTATTAATGCAAATTAATTATATCACTAAATCAGCTGAATGTTAAATAGTCAGGTCTGCTGTTTTCTCATGCTTACGAAAACCGGAATCACAATCAATGTCAGCAAAGTGGAAACAAGTAATCCTGACATCAGTGCAATAGCCAGTGGTTTAAATAATTGGCTTGTGCCGATAGCCAATGGTATCAAACCGATAATTGTAGTAACCGTTGTCAGGAAAATAGGTCTTAGCCTTCTTCTTGTGGCATTAACGCAGGCATCTTTCAGTTTGATGCCTCTCATGGTTTCCTTATTGATATAATCAATCAAAATGATGGCATTATTGACAACAATGCCAAGCAAACTGACAATTCCCAGAAGAGCTGTAAAAGATAATGGTTGATTAGTGACATACAAACCGAAGATTGACCCGATTGCAGAAAGTGGAATTGTGATGAATATAATCAATGGTTGGATATACGATTTAAATTGTATCAGCAGTATCAGAAACACAAAAATCAATGCTATCACTCCAAGTTGACCAATTTGGCCGAAATTATCTTTAATCAATCTATCCTCACCATCATAGGTGATATCACAATCGGAAATAGTCAGTTTATCTATCTCGCTCTTTATTCCATCAAGAGTTTCTTTTTTATCATAATCAGGATTATAATCCGCTGTGACTGAGACTGAATACTGTCCATCATTTTTACTCAGTGTTGATAATGCAGATACCTGATCAATGCTGATCAGCTGATCCATCGTAATATACTCTTTTGTCATGAACGATTTTATTTTCAGATTTTTTATGTCCTCGATAGTTTTGATATCACATTTAATGACAATATCATTCTCGCTGTTTTCCTTGACAAGCTGACTTCCCGTTCTTCCAAGCGTGGCAATGCTTATCTCATTCTGGATATCCAGCATGCTGATTCCATGAAACGCAAGTTTTTCCTCATTAATCCTGATAACATACTCATCGACAAGGCTTATATTGCTTTTATTGACATTCTTTAGTCGTTCATTTTTTGAAAGCATATCATAAATCGCTGTTTCATGTTCTTTCGCCTGATAGATATCATCACCTGAAATCCTTATTTTAATATCTTCATCCATTGGAAAAGCATACATCAGCTGTTTGACAGTAATCTTACCATTGAGGTTCAATGAATCAATTTCCTGCTGAAGGTACTGGACCATTTCAAGATTTGTCTTAAATGATGTATCATCAAGCTTGACTCTGACCATTATCTGACTGATATCCGGTTTTGCAGTATATATATACATAATTCTGTTGAAACGAGGCAATCCACCTCCGATTGAGGTCACAAAGTAGTCAACTCCGTCTTCTTTATCAAGCATCTCAGAAAGTTTTTCTGCAATCACTGATGTGGAATCTATGTCATCACTGTTATTATTCACGATATCAATATATATGATGTCTTTATCTGATGAAGGAAAGAAGATGGTATTCATCTTATTAGAGATTAAATAAGTACCGCCTAAAGCTAAAATCACCACGAGGATAACCACCCATTTTGCTTTCAGTGACTTTTTAAGTAAGGAGACAAAAAAGCGGTTGACAGATAATTTTCTTTCCACTTTTTTTCTTGGTTTGAAAAAGAGATAAGCAAGCACAGGAACTATGAATACTGCTACCAGGTAAGAGGCTGTCAATGTGATGATGACAATCTGCGGCAAACCCTTAATATAGTCTCCTGCAATCGAGTTCAGAAAAAGAAAAGGGGCAAAAGCAGCAATGGTGGTTAATGTTGAGGTGAAAACAGGAACAGCCATAATCCTGGAGCCGTTGATGCAGGCTTTTAATTTCTTCTGACCTTCATCAAGGTAATTCTGAATAGAATCGCTGATGACAATTGAATTGTCTACAAGCATTCCGAGTGACAGAATCAGTGCAGAAATTGTCACTTGATGAATGACAATATGAAAAAGCCTCATCACTGAAAAAGAGATAAGAACGGACATTGGAATTGAAATGGATATAATGATGGCATTTCTGAATCCCATTCCTAAAAACACGACAAGAATAACAAGCACGACACCAAGTAACAGACTGATCATGAAATTATTAATCGAATGATCTACTTCATCAGGTTGAAACAGTAACTCAGTCAGAGTAATCCCTTCTGGAAGCTGATTGTTAAAAGAATCTATTTCGTTGTGTATCTCATCACCAATGAGAAGAATATTCTGATTGTCGTCAAAATATCCGACTAATAACACTGTGTTCTGGTGATCATAAATATAGTAAGTATCATTTGGCTGTGGTTCATAATAAATGCTGGCAACATCACTTAATGTGATGATTTTACCTGTTTGGTTATTAAAGCCTACAATAATATTGCTGATGTCATCAATGGTCTTGTAAGTCTCGTCAATATTGATGGACATTTTCTTTTCTTCTCCGTCCACTTTTCCAAAGGGTAAGTCAATATTATTGACTTTCACAATATTCACTACATCATTCAGAGAAATCCCCAATGCACTTGCTTTTTGATTATCCACCTCAACTATCACCTGCTGTTTGACTAATCCTTTGGACTCGAATTTCTTTACACCCTGTATCGATGAGAGTTTTTCTGATAATGCATTTGCATAGACATTCAGTTGTTCATGATTATATGATGCTGATGACAAACTTAGTATCACACCGGCTTCATTGGTGATATTAGTATTGACTTTAATATCCAATGCCTGCTCAGGCAGCTGTTTTGAGAGTGCCTCCATATTTTTATTAAGTTGGTCAAAAACCTTGTCTCTGTCAGCATTGAAATCAAGTTCCAGAATGACCAGGGATAAATTTGATGAGCTATAGGATGAGCATGTATTGTAACCGTCAAGCTGCATAAGACTTTCTTCAATTTTACTGGTGACCTGCCTGTCAACATCTTCTTGACTGGCTCCTGGATAGACTGTTGTAATCATAGCATAAGGAATACTAAAATCAGGTGATTCCTGCTTTGGACTGACATAATAATTGAAGACTCCTGCTGCCAATATCACGGCTACAAATAGTAATGTTATTTTTCTGTTTTTAATAATGCTTTTCAGTATTTTTTTCATTTTCTCACCCTTTTATATATTCATTGATCATATTATTCCTCATAAATGATAAAAATTTATCGATATGGAATATTTTTTGCGAATCATCTATTTTCTCCCTCAAAATGCTTATGATTCCATTAATAAATGCATATGAGAAAGCTCTGGTAAAGACCTTGAACCCCTGGTCTTTCTTCACTTTTGCCAGAATGACAGGAAATTTAAGCAGATTGTCATGAAACTTTTCAATTAAAGCATTCTTAATGCTGTCGAATTTTGTGTTGCTGCTGTTTTCAATCACCAGCATGAAAATCTCTTTATTTTCAATATATATTTTTATGAATTCTTTTGCTGCTTTGTTGGTGGAATCAATCCCCTGTTCTTTGTCAAATGAGTCAAATATGCTGTTGATCTGATTGACTACCGGCTGAACAATACTCTCAAAGAGGTTTTCCTTGTCCTTGAAATACCTGTAAATATTACCAACTGACACATTTGACTTTACCGCTATATCCCTCATTTTTGTATTGATATACCCGATTTCATTGAATTTTGCAGTTGCTGCTTTCAGAATATTCTCTTTAACATCATCTTTTAATACCTGCGCCATTAGTGAACCTCCGTTCATTATTGCAACATTTTAACACAACTTAAATAAAATTACAATATTCTTAAGCTACATTTAAGGATAATCAGTGTATAATGTGTATACAAACTAATTTAAGGAGAGTTAAAAATGAAAAAATTATTTATATTAGTATCTATATTAGCCATTATATTAATGGTATCATGCTCAACAGCAGAAACTGGTGTTACATCACCCAGTAACACGACTCCACTTCCTGTTGAAGGAGATGAAGTAACTTATGGTGCTGTCGGTTCCTTCACTAATGCTGAACCGACACTCGAGCAGATGCTGACTTATGCTATTCAAGATGAATATCTTGCAAGAAGTGAATATGAGTATATCATCAATGAAATAGGTGGTTCTGCTCCATTTACAAATATCATAAAAGCAGAGGAAACTCACATTGAATTATTAATTCCACTTTTTTCACAATATGGATATACACTAGTTGAAGACACATCGAAAGATCATCTTATTGTACCTGCATCCATTACTGAAGCATTGGAAACCGGAGTACAAGCTGAAATTGATAACATAGCAATGTATGAGAGTTTTCTTAATCTGGATTTGCCTGATGATGTCAGGGTTGTCTTTGAAACATTGAAAAATGCTTCAGTGAGTCATTTAAGCGCTTTTCAGAGAAAACTGGGTAATTAAGCGTAATTAATGAAAGTGATATGGTAAATTAATATTTCAAGTCATATGCAAAAACTGTTTTTAGAACAGTTTTTGTTTTATCTTGGAAATATTTATATATTTTTGAAATTTCATTGTTAAAATATCAATGTCATTTTCATTTTTTGACATTGTTATCAAATAAGTAAAAAAAGTCTCAATCCTGCTGTTTTTATTTGTTTTTCATCATTTGCCCCATAACATACAATTTTTTTAGTATCTCAAATATAATTTTTATATACAAATTTGCTTTATTTTACTTTATAATGGATAGTAATATGGAGAGATGTCCGAGAGGCTGAAGGTGATTGACTCGAAATCAATTGTAGATGAATAGTCTACCGGGGGTTCAAATCCCTCTCTCTCCGCCAATATTTCGTATAGGAAAGAATAATTAACTTCCTGTTCGATGAAGTTTTAAGCACATCGTATCTGACGTGCTTTTATCTTACCATTCAAGTTTTGTATTAGCAAATTCAAAATGAAGTAATTACTAAACGACACAATAAACACCCAGTCATGCTTTGAAGAATAATTGCCATCAAATGCTAAACCATGATAGCCACATAAGCTAAGGGAGGCTGTTCCTCCTTTTAATAATGCCCTAATACTTGTGTTATCAATTTCAACAGCATATAGAAGGTTTCCCATTTCAGGCACTGAAATCAGCCATTGCCTTGAATCAACATAATTTAAACCAAACGCAATATGAGTTTTTGTCTCCTGCCTGTTTAAACTGTTTAAAGTCATTCGCCAGGCAATAATACATCTTCAAACACTATATCGCTGTAAGAATTCGCTTTGAACACTTCTATGATTATTGTAACAGATACTTTGGAGTTGTTCTGTATTAGATATCCGGACAATAAAACCCGTTTTCAACATTTGGGTTAATTGTATATGATATATTAACAGGATGAGTATTTGATTTTCCAGCGCATTTATCGAAACAACCATTGGCACAGTGCTATTTACATTTCCGGTACCTTCTGTCGCTACCATTTCATTGTTTGTTTTTACATCTACTTCAGCAGATCAGGGAAATCAATGTGCAATAGATGTTCTGAATAAGCTTAATTAAATATTGATTTAATAAATATTAATTTTTCATAATGCAAAAAATCTCTGAAATTTAATTATAGACAGAGATTTTTTATTGATATTTGTATTCAGATTTATACTTCAACAAATTATAAGCCTAATTTTTCAATTTCTTCTTCTACCTCTTCTGCACCTTCCTGATAGAACTTCTCTTCATCGGGTGACAGTTCTTTTAATAATCTTAAAAACTCTCCTGCATGAACTCTTTCTTCATCGGCGATATCTTTCAGCACTTCAATAGCCAGCTTATTATCTGTTGATTCTGCAAGCTGCATATAAAGCTGTATAGCCTCATACTCAGCAGATATCATGAATCTAATAGATCTTATCAGTTCTTCCTCTGTTAGTTTGCGATCTTTTGCATTACCTGAAAACGGTTGTCCAAAATCCGGCATTATAACCCTCTCCTTAATATTTTATAAATTTCTCTCCTGCTACACCACAAACCGTACATTTATCCGGGACAGCTTTTTCTATGTTTCCGCATACAGGGCAAAGATAATAGAACACTTCATCAGTTTTATCTAAGTTTTCAAGTGCTTCCTGATAAAGCCTGGCATGAACTTCTTCGGCTTTCATTGCATATGTAAATGTTCTTACTGCTGCTGTGTTACCTTCTGCTTTTGCTTCTTCTACAAACGGAGGATACATTTCTTTATATTCATGAGTTTCGCCTGCGAATCCATCCTTCAAATTATCAGCAGTAGAACCGACTTTACCCGCTACTTCAAAATGTTTTAATGCATGAATTGTCTCAGCATCCGAAGCAGCTTTGAATAATTTAGCAGCATTCATATGTCCTTCTTTTTCTGCTTTCTTAGCATATGCAAGGTATTTACGGTTTGCCTGCGCCTCTCCCGCAAAAGCTTCCATCAAATTTCTTAAAGTCTTGTTATCATCCATTTTTTTATTCTCCTTATTATTTGAATTTAGTAGTTTGATAAGTTTCTCAACCGATTCTTTTGGAAAATCATCAGATTGCGGAGAATCAAGTAACGATTTCAGAAAACTCATTACATTCTTACTTTGCGGAAGCATATATCCTGCTTCACGAAGGACATCTTCATCCATAAGTCGGTTGGACATGCTCAAAGCTTTTACAAGCTGACGGAGAATCGGATCATCTGTTAATTCTACTATTGATGATGCGATTATCTCTTGTTTAGATTTACTCTCTGATAATTTTCTTAAACTCGCTTGTACGGATTTTTCCTTCTCCTGTTGTGGCGGATACTCATCCGGAACCAAAGAAATTGCATGTGATGGGCAAGCATCAACACACAATCTGCATCCGCTTATGCATTTTTCTGCATCAATTTGACCTGTCTCCGTATCAGTTGCACCTGACGGACAAACATACAGACATAGGCAATCCTTTGTACATAATCTTATATTTCTTACTGCATGCATCTTTATGCCCCCCTTTGTATTTGTCTTATCTTAAATCTTGGAACTTTACAGACAGGACATACTTCTGGAGCTTCATCCCCTATATAAACAAAACCGCAAATTTCGCACACAAAAACATTGGTGTTCTCCAAAAATGCGTCTTTTTGTTTTTCATATCTGCTTAAAAGAGATGATAATATCTTGGTTACTTTCTCTCCCCAAACAAGAGCTCTAAGAGCTCCTCTGTCTGAATATTGAGATATAACATTGTATGCTTCTGAGTATCCCATGTTCAAATCTTGATGAATCAATTCCATTATATTTTCTAGATTTCTGTCTTTTACCTTCTCTACTTTGCTGCCATAATATTCGGCAAGTTCTGCAAACAAAGCAGATTCTTCGGTGCGGTACTGCTTTTCACACCCCTTTGCTAGGTTTGAACACAATGCGCTCAATTCACCAACGGAAAGCTCTCGCAAATCCTCATCATCAGATACCTGCGCACTTGCCTTTTGAGACGGTAAAGTAGATTCATTGACTGTTTGTTCTTCAAATTCGTCTTTTGTCGCACCACATACCGGACATTCCCAGTCATCAGGCACATCTTTCCATTTCGTACCAGGTGCTATGCCGCTGTCGGGATCACCCACAGCTTCATCATATATATAGCCGCAGACAGCACATTCGTACTTTTTCATTTCTCAACCCCCTTCAAATATAGTCTATAGTACTAACCAGTCTTGTGTATAAACAAAGCTAGTTATTGTCATATGTCAATTATACAATGGTACACATTCATTAACAAGGTAAACAACCTCTCTTTACCATAATAATACCGCTTAATAACTGGCACAATACATATTGTTTCTGCTTGCTAAGTTCATACTTCTTGTTTTTCATCAGTATAACCGAGAGAGATATATTCAGATTTATTTACCGTCTTCAATAAAACCAGATGAATACTTACACCTACACCAATAAGAATTAGAAACGCCCTGACATACCAGCTATCGATAACCAATATTGATACACTCAACCCTGTCCATAAAAATATTAATGCTCCTATTTTTGTGCTTTTTAGCACTGCTTTATATGTGATGTAGTTATAAATGTACACTCCGAATATCTTATGGTGTATCATCCATTTGTACAGCCTTTTAGAACTTCGAAAATAGCAGAATACAGCAAGGAGAAAAAATGGTGTTGTTGGCAGCACAGGAATAAATATTCCAACAACTCCTAATGCTACTGAAATGCTGCCGCCTGCTATTAAAAAGTATTTCTTTACTGTAACTAACATTTTTCCACTTTCCTAAATCCAGACAAAGGGGCAGAAAAAGCTGCCCCTGTATTCATTGATTAATACGTTATATATATCATTCTGCGTTCATTATACATCGAATCGGTCCGCATTCATTACTTTGTTCCAAGCTGATATAAAGTCTTTAATGAATTTATCCTGTGAATCTTTGCATGCATAAACTTCTGCTATAGCACGTAGCTGTGAATTAGATCCGAAAATAAGGTCTACACGTGTTCCTGTCCATTTGGATTTGCTTGTTTTACGGTCACTGCATTCAAATATATTCTCATCTTTTTGAGAAGGTTTCCAGACTGTTTCCATATCCAGAAGATTTACAAAGAAATCATTAGTCAGTGCTTCAGGTTTATCCGTAAACATGCCATATTTGGTACTATCATAATTCGCACCCAACACACGCATCCCACCGATTAACACAGTCATTTCCGGTGCTGTAAGAGTAAGCAGCTGTGAACGGTCAATCAACATTTCCTCTGCAGATACAGAATATTTACCCTTCAGATAGTTGCGGAATCCATCAGCCTTCGGCTCAAGAACATTGAATGAGTCTACATCTGTTTGTTCCTGTGTTGCGTCCGTACGACCTGGTGTAAACGGAACCATTACTGCTTTACCGGCACTCTTTGCCGCCTGTTCTATAGCCATGCATCCGCCTAGAACAATTAAGTCAGCCATGGATATTTTCTTGTTTCCTGTCTGAGCTTCATTAAACTCTTTCTGTATCTTTTCATACATTTTCAAAACTTTTTTTAGTTTCTTTGGTTCATTAACTTCCCAACTTATCTGGGGTTCAAGGCGGATTCGCGCTCCATTTGCTCCGCCACGTTTATCAGAGCCACGGAATGTGGAAGCGGAAGCCCATGCCGTAGAAACCAGTTGTGGTACAGTCAAGCCTGAACTGAGTATCTTGCTCTTAAGACTTTCTATATCGTTATCATCAACAAGCTCATAATCAACGGCCGGAACCGGGTCCTGCCATATTAAATCTTCTTCGGGAACATCATCTCCAAGATAACATGACCGCGGTCCCATATCACGATGAGTTAATTTAAACCATGCTCTTGCAAAAGCATCTTCAAATTTATCCGGGTTTTCAAGATAGTGTTTGGCAATAGGAGCATAAATCGGGTCATATCTTAACGATAAATCTGCTGTCGTCATCATCGGACGAACTTTCTTGGTTGAATCATGTGCATCAACAATCATGTCTTCTTCATCTACATCCTTTGCAAGCCATTGATATGCCCCTGCCGGGCTCTTTACCTTTTCCCATTCATACTTAAATAGTACCTTCAAATATCCCATATCCCATTTAATCGGATTGGGTTTCCAAGCACCTTCTATTCCGCTTCCGATTGTATCGTCGGCTTTTCCGCTTTTATAGCTGCTTTTCCAGCCTAGTCCCTGTTGTTCAATCGGCGCTGCTTCAGGTTCAGGTCCGACATTTGTAGCAGGACCAGCTCCATGGCACTTCCCAAATGTATGGCCACCTGCGACAAGTGCTACCGTTTCTTCGTCGTTCATCGCCATTCTTGCAAACGTATCCCTAACATCAATACCGGAAGCCACTGGATCTGGTTTCCCATTTGGCCCTTCTGGATTTACATAGATAAGTCCCATTTGAACTGCTGCAAGTGGGTTTTCAAGATTTCGCTCACCTGAATAGCGGTTATCACCAAGCCATTCATCTTCTGATCCCCAATAAACATCCTCTTGCGGTTCCCAGACATCAATTCTTCCTCCGCCAAATCCAAAGGGTTTAAGACCCATTGATTCTAATGCGCAATTTCCAGCTAAAATCATAAGATCCGCCCATGATATTTTATTACCATACTTTTGTTTTATAGGCCACAGTAACCTGCGCGCCTTATCTAGATTGACATTATCCGGCCAGCTATTCAGCGGTGCTAAACGCTGTGAACCTGTACTTGCTCCTCCACGGCCATCACCCATTCTGTATGTTCCTGCACTGTGCCATGCCATGCGTATGAACAACGGGCCGTAGTGACCCCAGTCTGCAGGCCACCATTCCTGTGAATCAGTCATCAAAGCAAATAAATCTTTTTTAATAGCTTTTAAGTCAAGTTTCTTAAATTCTTCTATGTAATTAAAGTCATCTCCCATAGGATTGCTTAGATTTGAATTTTGGTGAAGAATCTTCAAGTTCAACTGATTTGGCCACCAATCTTTATTGGAAGTTCCTCCTCCGGCAATAGATCGACTGGTTGCACCAGTTACAGGGCATTTGCCTTTTTCACTCATCTTACTCTCTCCTTTCATTTTTTTGATACTATATTTGAAAGGCATTTAGGACAAACACCTTTGAAATATACATTCTTTGTCTCAATTTGAAATTCATTCAAGTCTTCAACAGGAACTTGATCCATTTCAATTTGAAAATCATATATGGTACCACACTGAGTACATTTAAAGTGACCATGATTTTTCGAATGAAGGTCAAAACGCACTTCATTATCTTCAATGTGGACCTCATCAACAAACTTCTTTTCAACAAAAATCTTTAGAGTATTATATATTGTTGCTTTCGTCAGGGTAGGCATAGTGGGTTTTAACTCCTGATATATTTCCTCAACTGTCGGATGGTTATTATACATGTGAAAATATTCAAGCACTTTAAGTCTTTGATGAGATGGTCTAATACCTTTGTTCTGAAGTTCTTCAGCAATATATGTGTATTTTT
>JAFGUQ010000250.1 GCA_016938455.1 Clostridia bacterium | reverse complement strand
TGAAACCATGTATATCTATTTTGACAGCGATACAGCATTTAGCACTGGCAGTCCTTGTAATGCAGGTTTTGGGCAATATGAATCAGAACAGGAAGGTAATATCCATGTCAAATCATTAGGTAGTACGAAGAAATTATGTGATGATTCCCGTATGGAATGGGAAAATAAATTTTATGAAGCAATCAGAAAAGCAGAGAGATATCTAGTGAAGGATAAACAGTTGATTCTGTTAGGAAAGAATATGTTGGTATTTCAGCAGGGCACTCCTCCCGATAAACCTGACTGTTTTGATTTTGATAGTGTACCAATAGATGCTAATCTCTGCATTTCAGAGGGTTGCAAAATAGCAGAAATCATCAATGGAGAAGATAGCACTATTTTTTTATATGAAAAAAATCTGCTGAAAACTGTGAGGGTGAAATACAATCATCCAGCACTTAATGACCGAAAATTTCAATTTATACATGATAATGAAGGAAGACCGGTTAAAATAGAAGGCACTTTGATGAAGGAGCTCATTTGGTCTTCCGACGGACTACTGGAAGAGGTTGTTACATACCAGGGAAACTTTGCAAGTATAAGACAAACTTTTGCTTATGATGCTGAAGGCAGGATGATTAGTTATGTACTTCGTGAACATGGCAATGAGTTCGTATTTCGTAAAGAATATACTTATGATGAGAGAGGAAATCCTGTAGAGGAAAAGACATTCAATGAACAAGAGAATTTAGGAGTAATCAGAAGATTCGAATATGATTATAAAACGAATCCTTTCAAAGGTGTTGGTTTTCCTACGGTGTATGAAATTGAACCAGAAGTTTTACCCTATTTTTCAACGAATAACGTGGTGAAGGTCACCGAACAGTTTCCCGGACAAAGTGAAGGAGTGATTCGGCGTTATGTATACACCTACAATGATGCCTGTGTACCGGTGAGAGTAAAAGCTTCTTTTGACCTTTGTTCAGTAACCACTGTGCAGTATACCTATACATGTGAACCATAATGAATCGCTTATGAAATCCAAAATAATTCGTAAGAGTACTTTTTTGATACGATGGCTACTACCCATGTTTGCATTGCTGTTATCTGCATTTATCAC
>JAFGUQ010000249.1 GCA_016938455.1 Clostridia bacterium | reverse complement strand
ACGGTTCTGTGAGGGGCAGCAGCTACTCCTCGCTTGATGTGATAAATATTAAGAAAGGGAAAGAGTAGTGGGCTGTCTACTCGACGTAAAACGTGAATGTATTAATAGACGGTGATGGATACCCGGTCATTGGAAAAACCATCACAATTTGTAAAGAGAGAGATATACCGGTGATTGTATTCATTGACACATCTCATGTGCTTCGCGATGACTATGCAAGAGTCGTGATAGTCGACAAGGGAAATGATGCAGTTGATTTTGCCATTGTCAATCAGATTCAACCGAAGGATATTGTCATTACCCAGGATTACGGACTGGCTTCCATGGCACTGGCTAAGAGGGCAAAGGCGATCAATCAGAATGGCCTGGTCTATGATGAGAATAATATAGATTCACTGCTTGCTTCGAGACATATGGCTAAGATGGCTAGAAGAGAAGGCAGCTATCGGTTCAAAGGACCTAAGAAAAGAATGGAAAGTGATAATAAAGGATTTGCTGAATCATTTATCCGGTTGATAGAGAATGAGAATTAGAAAAATACCTGTTTTTATCTTATTGCTGCTGCTCGTTTTGTTTATCATTGCAGGGCTTTTCAATCAATTGAAAGTTGCTTCTTACCAGTTGTGTGACGAAAAAGTGGATGAGACAATTAAAATAATCCAGCTTTCAGATCTTCATAATCAGATTTATGACAGTGATCAGAAGAAGCTGATTGACATGATAAAATCATGCAATCCGGATGTGATTGTCTTGACAGGGGATATAGGGGATGATGTTGAACCGATGACGGGGACAAGATTACTCCTTGAAGGGATAAAGGAGACAGCTCCAATTTATTATGTGACAGGAAATCATGAACACTGGGCTGATGATACTGATGATATTATCAGAGAAATAGTAAGTTATGGAGTCATCCTACTAGATAACCGGACAGAAATGATAACAGTTAACGGGAATGAAATGACCATCAGCGGAGTCAGTGACCCTGAAAGCGGAAGCTATGATGATTCCTTTCTGGAAAATCTTAAAACTGATGACTTTAATATTCTATTAGCACATCGGCCAGAAAGGATTCAGGAGTATGCGGGATTTAATATTGATCTGATTTTTTCAGGTCATGCTCACGGAGGGCAGTTCAGAATCCCTTTTTTGATAAACGGATTTTTCAGCCCGAATCAGGGCTTTTTCCCAAGGTATGCCGGAGGGAAGTATGAAATCAAAGACAGTATCATGATTGTCAGCAGGGGATTATCGCATAATAAATGGATTCCAAGATTCTATAATAATCCCGAAGTGGTGTTGACAGAGATTAAAGGAGTGAAAAATGATTAGACTTGCCAACATGAATGAGATAGAACAGATTATGAAAATAAAGGATGAAGCAGTCGCTTTAATGAATGGAGAAGGGAATTTTCAATGGGATGAACATTATCCGAGCAGAGAAAGCTTCATAAGATTCATTGAAAGAAATGAACTTTATGTATATGCATCCGGAGAGATAGCAGTGGCGATGATTGTCATCACTAAAGAGCAGGATCCATGGTATGAATCTGCAAGCTGGTCTGTTAAAGATAACTATATCGTACTCCACCGGCTGGCTGTTATAAAAGAGTATCATCATAAAGGATTAGCAGTGAAGCTTCTTGAGTTTTCCATTGATTTCGCCAAAAAGAACGGGGTTGACATTATTAAGGCAGACACATATTCAAGGAACAGAAGAATGCCTAATCTGTTCAGAAAGATGGGATTTGAATATGTAGGTGAAATCTATTTTAATCAGATGCCTGACCCGTACCTGTGTTTTGAATTAGTACTTGACAAACAAAGTAGTTTGACATAAAATCAATTTAATAAAATAATCTTCAGGGCGGAGTGTAAGTCTCCACCGGTGGTATAGCCCACGAGCTTTTAAGCTGAACTGGTTAGATTCCAGTGCCGACAGTGATAGTCTGGATGAAAGAAGTATGTATGTGCTGTATATTCCTGAAGGTGAGGAATATTTTTTTTGGAGGAAATCATGAAAGTAAAATATCTGACAAGAGTAGCCATATTGGCGGCTATCGCCTCAATTCTTATGTATCTGGAATTCCCGATACCGTTTTTACCCCCTTTTCTGAAAATCGATTTAAGTGATTTTCCGGCATTGGTGGCCACATTTTCATTAGGACCGATAGCCGGGATTATCGTTGAACTGATTAAGAATCTGGTTCATCTTGTCGCTTCTTCATCTGCCTTTGTCGGAGAACTTGCAAACTTCATCATCGGTGCTTCCTTTGTGGGAACAGCAGGACTGATTTACAAATTCAAGAAGACAAAAACGAATGCTGCCATTGCGATGACATCAGGAGTGATTGTCATGTCTGTGATAGCCGTTTTCGTCAATATCTATATTCTGATTCCTCTATATGCCAGAGCGTTTGGCATGGATATCAATGCCATTGTCGCTATGAGTCAGAGCGCCAATAAAAACATTGTTGATCTTAAAACACTGATTATCCTTGGGATTACACCTTTTAATATCATCAAGGGGACACTGATCTCAGTCATCACATTACTTTCATATAAGAAATTATCAGGATACTTTCATTTTAAGAAAAGCAAGGAGCAGTCATGATAGAAAAATACCATCTTAAAAAGATAGAAAGAGCCATTGGAGATATTACAGAAATCAATGATGTTTTAAAAAGAGGAAAATATCTGACCATGGCACTTGCAAAAGACAACCATCCATATATTGTGACAATGAGCTATGGATTTGATGAGCGGAAAAACTGCCTTTACATGCATGCGGCAAAAGAAGGCTTGAAAATGGATATTATAAAAAGTAATCCTGAAGTATGTGCCACTGTCATAGAAGATAAAGGGTATGTTCAAAGAAAGTGCTCTCACAAGTATGTGTCCTGCGTATTTGAAGGTGATATTTCAGTGGTTGAGGAGCTTGAAGAAAAAAAACATGGAATGGAAATCATGCTGAATCATCTGGAAGAAGAACCGTCTGTCACAAGAGAGCTTCACCTTAAGAATGAAGAAGCTTATGAAAGCTTCTCCATTTTAAAAATAGTCATTAAAGTGATTTCAGGTAAAAAGTCTCTCTAGAACTCTTTTACCAGTTTGGCCCGGACATACCCTTTGTCAGTACTGGTTGATTCTATATAGAATCCTCTGCCATAATAGAATTTGATCAGATCGGTATATTTAGAAGCAGAGTATAAATAAGCTTTTTTAACTCCGAGTGCTTCGATTTCACTGTCTACGAGATTCATCAGCGATTTTCCGATTCCGATGTTATGGAAATCAAGCCTCACTCCGAATCGTGAGATGTGAGCTTCCCTTTTCTCATCAATTTCATACCGGATGGTTCCCACTGGTTCATCATTGATGCAGGCAATGAAAACATGCTGTCTTAGAGTTTCTTTTTTTATTTGTTCAATGGTCTCTTCAAGGGCCTCAATGGATCCCTTCAAACTGGTATCAGTCATGTATTTTCTGAATGCTTCCTGTAGAATGTTATAAATCGCCTCAGCGTCCTCAGGTTTTGCCTTACGAACTACAAATGAATAAACAGTCATCTACTTACCTCCTAATAATTTTACTAAAATGGCTTTTTGCATATGAAGCCTGTTTTCAGCCTGGTCAAATACTTTTGACTGTGGCCCGTCGATGACATCTTCAGTGACTTCATATCCTCTGTATGCGGGAAGACAATGAAGAAATATGGCATGGCTTTTAGCATGACTCATCAATTGTGAGTTGACCTGAAAACCATCAAAGTCTCTGATTCTTTTTTCTTTTTCTTCTTCCATTCCCATACTTGTCCATGTATCGGTATAGATGACATCAGCATCCTTTACAGCGCTTTGCGGATGATTGGATATATTGATCTGACAATGATTTTCTTTTGCAGTTTCTTCAGCTTGCTTTACTATCTCTGGATTGCATTCATAACCGGCCGGAGTAGCTACTGACAGATTGACACCTGACTTAGAACAACCATACAGCAGAGAATTGGCAATATTGTTACCGTCACCGATATAAGCGACTTTCAGACCTTCAAGTTTATGAAAAGTTTCTTTGACTGTGAAAAGATCAGCCAGTACCTGACAGGGATGAAGCAGGTCAGTCAGTGCGTTGATGACTGGTATGTTTCCGGAATCAGCGAGTTCTACCACATCGTCCTGACTAAAAGTCCTGATGATGATTCCATCAAGATATCTTGAAAGAACCTTGGCAGTATCTGAAATACTTTCACCTCTTCCCAATTGAATATCATCGGCACTTAAGAAAAGTGAATGTCCGCCAAGCTGATACATACCTGTTTCAAAAGAAACCCTTGTTCTTGTGGATGATTTTGAGAAAATCATGCCGAGAGTTTTCCCTTTTAAAAGATGATGCTTCCTCCCGATAGAGTTCTCATACTTCAGCTTTTTTGTCAGATTTAAAAGACTGCTTAATTCTTCTTTTGTCAGATGACTGATACTTAATAGATTCTTCACTAATTAACCTCCTTTGAGTATTCATCCAGTGAATAAATATTTGGCTGGTCATCGAGTATGAAATAGCTGACGACGCTTAAAGCTGCTTTAGCGGTATCTGTGCTGGTTATACATGGTATATTATACTCAATGGATGTTCTTCTAAGAGAAAAACCGAATGTTTTCTCGTTCTTTCCTTGAGTGGGGGTATTGATGACAAAATCAATCTCTCCGTTCTTAAGGGATTCAATAACATTGTTTTTCCCAACCTGAATACAGCTGATATCTCTTGTCTGCAAAAAAGCATAGGTTCCCGGGGTGGCAAAAATATTATATCCCTTGTCACATAAAATGTTTATGGTCTCCAGACTGTCTTCTTTATCCTGGTCAGCGATGCTGATCAGCACATTTCCGTTGACAGGCATCGTTAAACCAGAAGCGACAAACGCCTTATATAAGGCTTCTTTGTATGTTTTGGCTACTCCCATGACTTCTCCGGTCGATTTCATTTCAGGTCCAAGGAAAGTATCTAGCGTTCCCAGTTTCGCAAAGGAGAAGACTGGCGCTTTTACCGCAGTGAATTCTCCGGTTTGATATAAACCGCTTTTGTAACCTAATTCATTTAAAGTGGCTCCCATAATCAGTTTTGTTGCGACATTGACCATTGGAATACCAGTTATTTTGCTCATGACAGGAATGGTTCTGCTGGCTCTTGGATTCACTTCAATGACATAGATCTTCTCATCTTTATCCATGACAAACTGAATATTGAAAAGACCGATTACCTTAAGCTCTTTTGCCAGCATTTCTGTATATCTTACAATCGTATCCTGCGTTTTCTTATTCAATGTATGAGGGGGATAAACCGCAATGCTGTCTCCGGAATGAACACCTGCTTTTTCAATATGTTCCATAATTCCCGGAATCATGACTTCCTTACCGTCACAGATGCCGTCTACCTCAATTTCCTTACCTCTGATATATCTGTCAATCAGAATGGGATGCTCATCAGAGATGTCAGTGGCCATTTTCATATATTCTTCCAGTGTCTTATGATTATATATGATTTCCATGGCGTGTCCTCCAAGTACATAGGAGGGCCTGACAAGAACAGGATAACCGATTTCCTCTGCAATGGTTTTAGCCTGTTCATATGAAAAGGCTGTTTTCCCTTCTGGAATCGGGATTTGAAGTTTATTAAGCAGTGTCAGGAAAAACTCTCTGTTTTCAGTGGCATCAATGCTTTCTACTGAAGTTCCCAGAATATTAATCCCATGAGACTGTAAAGGTCCTGCCATATTGATGGATGTCTGCCCGCCAAATTGTACGATGACACCGATAGGCTGTTCTTTTTCTATGACATCAAGCACACTTTCATTGGTCAGCGGGTCAAAATACAGCTTATCAGAGATATCAAAATCAGTACTGACTGTTTCAGGATTATTGTTGATGATGATACTCTCATATCCCAACTGCCTCAGCGCTTCTACGGAATGAACTGAACAGTAGTCAAACTCAATACCCTGTCCGATACGAATCGGGCCTGAGCCGATCACAAGCACTTTTCTGGAATCACTTTGGATTACATCATCTTTTTCTTCATAGGTTGAATAGTAATAAGGTGTCACTGCCTCAAATTCACCTGCACAGGTATCTACCAGCTTGTAGACAGGCTTAATCGGAAACTTTTCTCTTAACAGAAGAATATCTTTTAAGGGGACATTGACCAGATTGGCAAGATAGGAATCTCCGAATCCGATTCTCTTTGCTTTCAGATATAATCTGTAATCAAGAAAGGCAATTCCCGCATTCTGAACTTCATTGGCAACATCCACGATGTTTTTCAGTTTTACCAGGAAGAACATGTCTATTCTGGTGATGGCATGTATTTTTTCAGGGGTGATTCCTTTCTGCAGAAGTTTGAAAATGGCAAAAAAAGTCTCATCTTTCGGAGAGGAAATATAGTCAAGAAGTTCATCGGTGCTTTTACTGTCAAAAAGCTGAAGTCCCAACTGATAATTCAATTTAATATCCAGCGAGTCAATGGCTTTTAATAGGGACTCTTCAAAAGTCCTTCCGATTGCCATGACTTCTCCGGTGGCTTTCATCTGTGTTCCGATGCTTCTGTTGGCGGTATTGAACTTATCAAAAGGCCATCTCGGCACTTTCGTGACAATATAGTCAAGGCTTGGCTCAAAGCAGGCAAAGGTATTTCCTGTGACTGAGTTCTTTATTTCATCAAGATTCAATCCTATGGCGATTTTAGCAGCAACTCTGGCAATGGGATAACCTGTGGCTTTTGATGCAAGTGCAGAAGAACGTGATACTCGGGGGTTGACTTCAATGACCACATACTCAAAGCTATCAGGATTAAGCGCAAACTGAATGTTGCATCCTCCCTTAATATCAAGCTCTCTGATTATTTTTATGGAAGCGCTTCTTAACATCTGATATTCAATATCGGTGAGCGTCTGACTTGGTGCCACAACAATACTGTCACCGGTATGAATCCCGACGGGATCAACATTTTCCATATTACAGACAATAATACAGTTATCGTTGTTGTCTCTCATGACTTCATATTCGATTTCTTTCCATCCGGCGACTGACTGCTCTACAAGAACCTGTTTAATAGGGGACAAAGTTAATCCGGTACCAAGAATGTATCGGTATTCTTCCATGTTCTTAGCAATGCCGCCTCCTGAACCTCCGAGTGTATAAGCTGGCCGTATGATGATAGGGAAAGGACATTCTTTGGTAAAGGCAGTGCCTTCCTCAATACTGGTCACAATTCTTGATGTGGCAATATTCTCTCCGATTTCTATCATTGTTTTCTTAAACAGATCTCTGTCCTCAGCTTTTTTTATTGAAGATAGAGATGTACCCAGCAGTTCGATATTCATGTCGTCCAGGATACCGTCTTCAGACAGTTTCATGGCCATATTCAGACCGGTCTGCCCACCTAAAGAGGGAAGAATACCGTCAGGTTTCTCTTTGATAATCACTTTTTTAACATACTCAAGGATCAGCGGCTCGATATAGACTCTGTCCGCTGTTTCTCTGTCAGTCATAATAGTAGCCGGATTTGAGTTGATCAGAACTACTTCGATGCCTTCTTCTCTTAATGCGCGGCAGGCTTGTGTTCCGGAATAATCAAATTCAGCTGCCTGACCAATGATGATTGGTCCGGAACCGATTACAAGTACTTTTTTTATGTCATCTCTTTTTGGCATAATTTACCTTTCCATCATTTTCAGAAAATCATCAAATATATAAGCAGAGTCTTTCGGACCCGGGGCTGCTTCAGGATGATACTGTATACTCAGCAGATTGTATTCGACATGAGAGAAACCTTCCACTGTACCGTCATTGACATTAAAATGGGTTATTTTGATTCCTTCAGGAATATTGTCGTTTTTTACTGCATAATTGTGATTCTGACTGGTGATATAGCATTTACCGGTATTGAGATCCTTGACGGCATGATTTCCGCCATGATGACCGAATTTAAGCTTGTAAATCTCAAGCCCGACTGCCAACGACAAAAGCTGATGTCCAAGACAGATCCCAAGAATCGGTGTTCTGGTTTTGACAAGCTGCTTCACATTAGCGATGATTTCTGGCAGATCTCTGGGGTCACCAGGTCCGTTTGACAGGACAATCCCGTCAGGGTCATATTCAAGAATCTCTTTATAATCAGTATAGGCTGGTAATACGATAATCTCACAATCTCTTTTTTTAAGTGAGCGTATGATATTGCTTTTCACACCAAAATCCAGCAGGCATACTTTCTTTGTACTTCCTTCGAAAACATAAGGGTGCTTAATAGTGACTTCTTCAACAAGATCTCTTTTAACACTGGTGTAATTCTCAAGCTTCTCAAGAAGTGTGTTGATATTACCGCAACTGGTGGAAATAACACCTTCCATGCTCCCGAATTGCCTGATGTGCTGAGTCAACGCTCTGGTGTCTATTCCCTTGATTCCGATAATGTTGTTTTTCTTGAAATAATGGTCGGGATCCATTGTGGCACGAAAATTACTGTGGTAATCACATAATTCCTTGACAATAAACCCTTCCACATGAGTTCTATATGATTCCACATCGTCTTGATTCATACCGTAATTACCTATGAGAGGATATGTCATACAGACAATCTGCCCATTATATGAAGCATCTGTGGTTATTTCCTGATAGCCTGTCATGGAAGTGTTGAAAACAACTTCACCAAAGGTTTCTCCTTCAAGGCCGAAACTTTCACCAACAAAGTATGTCCCGTCTTTTAAAACTAAAACTGCTTTTGTCATCAACTGCCTATTCCTTCCAAAATCAAAGCGAAGGCTTTGATAAACTGGTCAGCGTCCTGTTCACTGATAATCAGAGGTGGGAGAAGTCTGATTATATTTTCATGGACACTTCCCACCAGGAAACCGGCATCAAACAGCATCGATTTAATTTTCTTCGCGATATCCTGATTGAATTCTATTCCAATCATTAATCCCATGCCGCGCACTTCACTTATTACTGCTGACGAGTTTTTCAGCTTTGTGAGTTTCCTGATCAGATATTCACCGACAGCATTGCCTCTGCTGACCAGATTCTCTTCAAGAAATGCATCAAATACTGCAAGACCTGCAGCACATGCGAGGGGATTACCGCCAAAGGTTGAACCATGATCACCAGGTTCAAATGCAGAGAATTTCTCCTTAGCACAAAGTGCACCAATCGGGAATCCTCCGCCTAATGCTTTTGCAAGAGTAAAGATATCCGGTTCCACTTCAAGATGCTCATAAGCAAAGAGTTTTCCTGTCCTTCCCATACCGCACTGTACTTCGTCGAACATCAGTATGATATCGTTTTCATCACAGATTTTCCTGATCTGTTTCACATATTCCTTTGAAACGGGATTCACACCGCTTTCACCTTGAATAGGTTCAATCATCAGTGCACAGGTGTTTTCATCAATCATTTTTTTAAATGCTTCTACATCATTCATTGGTATGCTTTTGAATGTTGGAGTAAGCGGGTCATAGTGCTTATGATATTTTTCCTGTCCGGTAGCAGCAATCGTGGCAAGTGTTCTGCCATGGAAAGATTTCTCAAGAGTGATAATCTCAAATTTTCTGATGTTTCCTTTTTTCTGGTGATATACTCGTGCCAGTTTTATTGCTCCTTCATTGGCTTCTGCACCGCTGTTTGAAAAGAAAACCTTATCAGCACAGGAATTCTCGACAATTTTCTTTGCAAGCAGCGCCTGCTTATCGATGTAATAAAGGCTTGAACTGTGAATATATTTCTTTGCCTGTTCAATAATGGCACCTGTGAGCTTAGGATGGTTATGCCCAAGTGCACTCACTGCTATTCCAGCTAGAAGATCCATATATTTTTTACCTTCGGTTGAATACAGAAACATGCCTTCACCATGGGTGAAAACAACATCAGTCCTGTTGCCGTAGGTATTCATAAAATATTTTTTATCGTATTCCTTGATTGTCTGTAAATCCATTTCCGCCTCCTATAGAATTTCACCATCATAGTATGGTTTTCTTTCTTTGGTGATCATTGTACCGATCCCTTTGTTAGTGAATATCTCAAGTAAAATACTGTGAGGAATTCTACCGTCAATAATATGAGTACGATTGACTCCGTTTTCAATGGCTTTAATACAGCCAAGCACTTTAGGAATCATGCCGCCTTCAATTACCTTATCCTCAATCAGTTTATATACTTCTGATACTGATAGAACATGCAGTATTTCGCCGTCTTCTTTTTTTGTCTTCACACCTTCCGTATCAGTCAGCAGCATCAGCTTCTCTGCACTCAAGGCTGAGGCGATTTCGCCAGCTACTGTATCAGCATTGATATTATAGCTTCTGCCGTCGTCACCGATTCCAATCGGAGCAATGACAGGAATGTAATCACTTCCTGCCAGCATTAACAGTGATTTTGCATCAATATTGATGATCTCACCGACATAACCGATATCTCTTTCAATTCCGTCAATAATCGGTTTGTATTTTTTGCATTTGATCATTTCGCCGTCAATCCCTGAAATACCTATGGCTTTCCCACCGTTTTTCCCGATAAGAGCGACAATTTCCTTATTTGTCTGTCCGATAAGTACCATCTGAGCAATTTCCATAGTCTTTTCATCAGTGATTCGTAATCCGTTGACAAATTCAGATTTGATTCCGGTCACTTCCAGTAACTTGGTGATGGCAGGCCCTCCGCCATGAACGATAATCGGATTGATTCCGATGTATTTTAAAAGTGTGATGTCCTCCATGACTGAGTTTTTCAATTGTTCGCTTATCATGGCTCCGCCACCATATTTGATGACTACTGTTTTTTTATTCAGCGCTTGAATATATGGCAGTGCCTCAATGAGAATTTCCGCTTTTTTAATTAATTTTTCCATTTTATCTCCCTATAAATATGTTCCGGGTTGACTGATTCCGAGTGTCTCTTCCAATCCATACATCAGATTCATGTTCTGCACAGCTTGAGAAGAAGCTCCTTTTCCAATGTTGTCAATGGCAGAAATAACGATTACTCTGTTAGTTCTTTTATCAATGTGAATTGAAATATCCACAAAGTTTGAAGCCACAACTCCTTTAGTCACTACAAGAGTATCGCTGTTTTTAATTCTGACAAAATATTCACCCTTATAGAATTCTTTATATACATTATATATATATTCTGAATCGATTGCATTATTTAGTGTAGCATAAATCGTCGCCATCATTCCTCGTTTCATGGGGACGAGATGAGGAGTGAAAGTGACAATGACTTCTTTTCCCGCAATATCAGACAGTTTTTCTTCTATTTCGGTAGTATGGCGATGTGAGGCAATCTTATAGGCCATGAAGTTTTCTGTACACTCATTGAACTGATACATCAGATCCTGGTTTCTGCCTGCACCGGTGACTCCTGAGGCAGCATCAATGATGATGCTAGATGTATCAATCAGCTTTTCTGCTAAAAGCGGAGCAACTCCTAATATGGAACAGGTAGGATAACAGCCTGGGTTAGCTACGAGAGAAGTTTTTTTGATTTTCTCTCTGTTGAGTTCAGGTAACCCATACACGGCTTTCTCAAGAATATCCTTATATTCATGAGGGAGTTTATATGTCTTCTCATAAGTGCTGCTGTTCTCATAGCGGTAGTCAGCGCTTAAGTCAACGACTTTCTTTCCGGCTTTATATAATGTGGCAACAGCTTCCTGACTGGCGCCATGAGGTAATGAAACAACAAAACAGTCTGCTTTGCCAAGTATGATGTCGTAGTCAAGCTCGTCACAGACTAAATCACATACATTATATAAGTTGGGGTAAATCTCAGCTATTTTCTGACCGACAAAACTTTTTGAGACAATACAGGTCACATTAAACATCGGATGACTTAGTAGTATCCTTAAGGTTTCATATCCTGCATATCCGGTGGCTCCGATAATTCCTACATTAATCATTTCTTCACTCCATTTTGAATTTGTTTTATAATTATACAAAAATATGCATAAAAATGCAATAACTTTTTTTGAAATATATTATATGTTATATTTTCCCCATATTTTGTTTATATTAGACAATAAAAATCTTAACTTATGCAAATTTAACAAATAGTCATCAGTATTTTTGTAGAAAATATCACTTATATATCTAAAATAAAAATGTTAGTATAATAAAGAAGTTATAAAGTAGGAGGAATATTAAATGGCAAAAGTAGTAGTAAAAAATGTTTATAAAAAATATGAGCCTTCTCGTGGTGGAATCACAGCTGTTTCAGATTTTAATTTATCAATTGAAGATAAAGAATTTTTAGTTTTATTGGGACCATCAGGTTGTGGTAAAACAACGACGCTGAGAATGATCGCAGGACTAGAAGACATAACAGCAGGTGAAATATACATTGGAGATAAACTTGTTAATGATGTACAGCCGAAAGACAGAGATATCGCCATGGTTTTCCAAAACTATGCGTTATATCCTCATATGACTGTTTTTGACAACATGGCATTTGGATTGAAATTAAGAAAAACACCAAAAGATGAAATCAAAAAAAGAGTTCATGAAGCCGCTAGAGTTCTTGAAATTGAACATTTACTGGACAGAACACCAAAAGCATTATCAGGTGGACAGAGACAAAGGGTTGCATTAGGCCGTGCTATCGTTCGTGAACCTAAAGTTTTCCTTATGGACGAACCTCTTTCAAACCTTGATGCCAAATTAAGAGGACAGATGCGTGTTGAATTAACAAAACTGCATCAGAGACTGCAGACAACAATCATATATGTTACACATGACCAGGTTGAAGCCATGACAATGGGTACCAGAATCGTTTGTATGAGATTCGGATTCATTCAGCAGGTTGATAATCCACAGGTTATGTATGATTATCCGGCAAATATTTATGTTGCAGGATTTATCGGAACACCACAGATGAACTTTGCTGATGCTTCAATTAAAGAAGAAGGAAAAGATGCTTTTGTTGTTATCGGTAATTCGAAAATAAAATTACCTGAAAACAGAGCAAAAAATATCGTTGGAAAAGGATTTGACGGGAAAGCAGTGGTTATCGGAATCAGACCTGAAGCATTACATGATGAGCAGGTATATATTGATTCAATGCCTGATTCAACAGTCAGTGCAAAAGTGGAAGTTGTTGAAATGCTAGGACCAGAAGCGCTGATTTACTGTGTTATTGAAGGATTCAATATGATTGCCAGATTTAAACCTAATACAAAGGCAAGACACGGCGATATCATCAAAGTAGCAATGGATACAGAAAGACTTCATATATTTGATAAAGATACTGAAAAAGCTATGTTCAGAGATTAATCAATAATAGTAAAATAACTTAACAACCACTTGGATTCAAGTGGTTGTTTTTATTTGCATATTTATTTCAATGTGGTATTATATAATCTGTATTAGAATAGGAGGTAGCATT
>JAFGUQ010000248.1 GCA_016938455.1 Clostridia bacterium | reverse complement strand
TTAATCAATTGATCAGCAATGGCCTCTCCAAGCCCTTTTGATGTTCCTGTTATCATATAATAATTCATAAAAACTCCTTTTACAAAATATTGATGTCCTGTAAATAGGATACAATACCTTTCCACAAAAATCCGTCAGGTATTCCCTCTTCACTTATCAAAGTATCCTCATGTATTTTTTTTATGTAACTGTTGATATTGAATCCCTCTTTTAGAACGAACCTTTTCAATATTCGCAGTTTAACAGCTTTTTTAGGGCAAAGATAAACACACCGAAGACATAGTTCACAGGAAAAATGATACTCTGGTCTGTTATCTTTCATTGTTATATTGGATTTCGGACATTGTATCGCGCAAAGACCGCATCCATTGCAATCGTCTGTCACTCTCATCAGTCTCCCTGCTATTTTTGATCCGATCTTTTCACCATGACATAATAAAAGTATAATCCTGTCTATGAAATTCACTTTTTTTCTTCTTTTAATATTTCCAGTCACTTCATTGACAATAATCTCGCACTTCCCAGGGAGTATTTTCAATAAATTGATAGCGAGTATATCATGAGTGGGCATAATGAAATTTGAAGGCATGCAAAGCGAGTATTCATTATCAACCTGATATCCTTTTTTTATCAGCCGTCTGACTGATTTCATTCGACAGGCGGTGTTAGGTGAAATCTCTCCTCCGCCAGATACAGAAACAACGACTGCTTTCTGACTGATAACCTTCGTTAAGGAAGCAATCCAGCGATAGATGACATGAGGTGCATCTGCGGCATACACAGGAAACATAAGAACCAGTGTTTCATTTTCATTTATCGATGGCAGTTTACTCTGTAACAGTTCAGAACAGTAGACTTTGTAATTCTTATCCTTAAAAGCAGTAGTCAAAGTGTCAGCTGCGTATCCAGTACCACCGGTCCCGGTAAAATAGACAATATGGATTTTGTTTTTATGTTCTGTCATGAAGTTTTTATCCTGTCTTTTCCATAATCTGCTTGTATGGTTTATTTTAATGGTATCAATGATTCCAGAATATCATTCCGTTGAATCCGTATCCATCATAGGAGATAAGGATTTCGCTTTCATTCCCGTTCTCATCTTTCCACTTTATCTTTTCCATGGGAAGACCTTCTGGAATTGTTGTTTCAATCATCACTATCATATTACTGATAGTACCAAGGCTTTGTATCAGTTCACCTTCTGAAAATTCCTCTGTTGATTCATCATATGTCACTTTAAAAAGTGAGAAGTCATAAACTGTCCCTGCAATCTCGACTTTATAGAACTCTTCCTGCCCTGTCCCTTTCATATCAGCATAAGAATACTCTTCAATGATTTGATCAATCATATTCCCGACAATATAAACTGTTTGTCCGACCTTTTCTCTTTCTTCCAATGTGAAAAACAATCGATTGTCCCGTTGGTTCTTTATTCTAAGTTCCAGTTCACTGCTGATGACTTCCTTGTTTAAACGTTCTTCAAGTGACATGATTTTCGCTTCACAATCAGTGATCTGCTGAATGTATTCACGGTTTTCTTCCTTTAAAACATTAATTTCATTATCAGAACTGCAGCCTGATGTTACTATCAGAATTATTATGGTAATGATAAAAATATTCTTTTTCATGTTAACGACCCCCATCAGGTGACAGTTGTCTGTTTTAACTGTAAAGTAAGTCACTGACAAGGTATATTATATCATATTTCCCTATTCATCTTTAACACCTGTCTACAAGTAAAATACGTCAAGAAATATTGAAAAACCACTAAAAAGACAGTCCCTGAAGCAATCATTATCACGATATGAAAGTCAGTTACTTTAAACGGCAGCTTAAACATTCCTTCAAGGTTCAATGCTGTATAATCATCAATCATAGCAATCAAACCTGATGAAATGCAAAAAAGAAACAGAATCAATGAAGTAAATAAACTGACATCTCTTACTTTTTTATTCAGGTTTATATCTGTGGATTTTTCAATAATCATTTTTCTTCCCATATAAATACCGGCAAGAATGCCCATAGCTGTGTTGAATACAGGAACTCCCATAAAGAATCCATATATGCAAGTACTGAAAAACAGGTATAATCCAATAAGTTGATAATTCTTCAACAGATAAGCTTTAACAATGATATTTTTTAAAAACACCATATCAACAATTAACCCTGCAATCAGACCTCCTAACATGAAAATATAAATATTTTTTTCTTCGACAAACGGGAAACTGATCCACCAGCCTGAAAGAAATAAAAGAATCGGAGCTACACTTCCAATAATCACACCATTAAATATTTTATCAAACCTGTTCATATTTTTTTCATCGCCTCTGCTTTCTTTTCCATTGGCATCTTTTCAATTGCATATCGCAGTGCAGTTCTTGGCATCACTTTCCTTTTACTGAGAACAAATTGATAAACTGCCTCTACATCGTTTTCGGCTGCTGATTTTAACATCCAGCCATATCCTTTTTGTACCATATCATCTTTATCCATCAAAAGTGCCTCTGCAATATCAAATATCTCTTTTTTAAACAGCCCTTTTCTGGCAGGTATAATCAGAGATACAGCAGCTGCTCTTCTGACCCATCTGTTATCTGATTTAGTCCATTCAAGTAGTTTACTGACTTTATGGGGAAACATCTCAAAATAGCTTCCTATGGTATGATTACATAATGAGTCACAGGACGCCCAGTTGTTAATATGATTTTTTATCCATGTTTCAAACAGATCAAGATCATCCTCTGTAAACATAGCCATTTGTTTATATGCCCAGTTACAGGCAATGAAGGTTTCTTCAAGATAACCTGATTCCCACAGTTCACTGCATAAATCAAAAATATCCTTTTTATTATATTCTTTAATGAGTTGATAATTATCTTTGGCTATTTTTGATATCACAGCAGATTTTAAACCATAAATAGACAATTCATCTTTGAAAAAGCGTTTCAATCCATTTCTGGCTTGCTCACTGCTGTTTTCTATCATTTGCTTTCTTATGCTTTTTACTATTTCAGACATACTCACCTCCGGTTAGCATCAAAGTATGATTAACCCTTATGTATTCTTCTTTTGACCGATATATAGAAAATGCTCACATGCTCCCCATGTTAAAGGGTCTTTTGATGTTTCATAGATCAAATCAATCCATTCCTGATAGTCAGTCTCCTCTAAAGCATTGATCTTTTCTTCGCTCTGTGCCGATATTCCTTCAATTCCAGTCAAGACTTTTTGAACAAGGTCAAACTGGCTCATGAAAGAAGCCATCTGATTGGGATTCATGAAATAGGCGTTTGTGAATCCTTGATTTTCGGGACTGACGATATTTCTGCCGTCTTTCAGATAGGAAAGAAGAGTTTCTTTATATCCTCTGATTGCTTCAGGATATTTCTTAAGGATATCAATAATCGGTGCATAGGCTGAAATGAAAGATACAATCAGTATCCCACCCGGTTTTAAATGATGAATGCAGTTCTTCATGACCTTAATTCTGTCAGCTTCTTCAGGTAAATGATAAATAGGACCCATGCATAATATCACATCATATTGTTCATTTACTTTATCTGATAAATGCAGTGCATCAGCGTGAAAATATTTTTCTATGTCTATTTTTAGCTCAGTGGCTTTGTTCTTTGCATACTCCAGGTTTTTTGAAGATAAATCCAGTAAATGAACATGGCATCCTTTCAAAGAGAGATACAAAGAGTATCTTCCAGGTCCTCCTCCGATGTCAAGTACTCTGGTTCCTGTTTTGACATACTCATCCAAATACCTTTTGGTTATATCAAATTCAATTTTATGTCTTTCCAGGCGCATCCATTCAGCTTCAGTATTATCATCATAATACTTTTCAACAGTTCCCATATGACTCCTGTTCCTCCTTGAATTTCATTAAGACTTCATTTACTCTAAAACGAACCATCTGTTCAATTAATGGGTATGGTATTGGTTGACTGAGTTTAAATTGAACAGCTCCTTTTGACCATTTATATGGTGTTAGCTGAGCTTTAAATGCTTCTATTCCTGATGAAGACGGATAAAACCCGATGTGTTTTTCATATGCTGCAAAGTGAACCAGATTTTCATGAAAAAAGAATGTGGGCATCCGATAACATATTTTTTCAGTAGCTTCAGGAGCCGCTTCATGAACAAGCTTTCGAAGTTTATTCAATATGATTTGAATCTCCGGGGAAAACTGTTTAACATATTCATCAATAGTAAGTATTACATGATCACTCATTTCAAAATCACCTCTATCTTTAAAATGTGTTTTCTGATAATAACATTTTACGAAATTCCATATCAATAAGCAACCGCTTATGAAACTGTCATTTATTCTATTTGAATTTTTCATTAGTACTAAAAGCAGATCTGCTGCAAATCAGTTTTCTATGATTCCTTTTTCAATAAAGCCTTCAATCATACCTTTTGCGTAGTCCCATAATTTTTCTGATCCAAGGCTGATTCTCTCATTGACACTAAGTATTTTCTTGCCGCTGATATTGTTTTCTTTCCAGGTAAATCCATCAGACTGAAAGTTCTGCAGTAATGGTTCCAGCCTGTCAACGGCTGCGGCAAATTTTGCTTCATTACTTTCTCTTTTTTCAAACTCGATCCACAACTCTTTTAATTCACTGCCAATCTCTTCGGGAAGAATCCCGAATATCCGCTTCGCAGCTGCTTCCTCTTTCATGTTTTTCTCATCCACCTGGTCAGTATAGATGATATAGTCTCCGGCATCTATTTCCACAATATCATGAACTATGATCATTTTCAGAACCTTCAGCATATCAACTTCAAAGTTCGCATACTCTGAAAGCACCAGTGCCATTAAACACAAGTGCCATGAATGCTCTGCATCATTTTCATACCTTGACTGATCAAATAGTTTTGTTTTTCGAAAAATCTGCTTTATTTTATCTACTTCAATAATAAACTCAAGCTGTTTTTTCAGTCTTTCTTTCATCTAATCTTTCACTTCTTTGTTTTTAATATAGTAATTGGTACCGCCTGGGTTCGTAGGAATTTTCCTGGCTTCCATTTCAAACTGCTTAAGGCTGTTGATCAGCTGGTATAGTTTTGAGTGACCATAATTTCTTGTATCAAAATCGGGATGTCTTTTAACCAGTCTGCTTCCTGCTTCTCCTAAATTAATCCATCCGTCTTCATCTGAATTATCCCTGACAATCATTTTGATTGAATTAATCAGATCTCCTTTGCTGGTAATTCCTTCTTTTTTAATGTCTTCTTTTTTAGTTCCCTTTTTCTCAACTTCCTTTGCTTCTTCTATCGGTGACTCTGCAAGCACTTCAAGATACTTGAATATTTCACAAGCTGCAATAAATGGCTTTGGAGTTTTCTTCTCCCCCATTCCAATAACATACATGCCTGCTTCTCTTAATCTTGTTGCCAGTCTTGTAAAATCACTGTCACTGGACACAATACAGAAGCCGTCCACATTGTTTGAATAAAGAATGTCCATCGCTTCAATGATCATCGCTGCATCGGTAGCGTTTTTACCTGTGGTATACCCGTACTGCTGCACCGGTGTAATCGAATTATTCAATAAGACACCTTTCCATGAACCTACATTCGGCTTTGTCCAGTCCCCATAAATTCTTTTATAGGTTGGTGTCCCATGATTTGATATTTCATCCATAATAAATTTGATATATTTATCTGAAACATTATCTGCATCAATCAATACAGCTATTTTTTTGTCTTTTTCCATTTTCCCCTCCTGAGTTTAATCATATGATTTTAATAATGATAAAATAATCATATAACTTTTCCGTGAATATGTATACCTTCATGTTATTATTTGGAATAATACATGCTTAAAACATCGTCATATATGTCTGATATATCTCTGTTTTCCCTGATGGCGTTTAGAAAGTAATGTTCATCATGAAGTTTCTGACCCAGCGGAACAGCATTTTCATATTCTTTTTCCCAAGGTTCCATCATTCCTTTAACCGGATTAAACTGACCCCTTGAGGTATGAAGAATAATCTGAAATATCTCCATCTCTCCATGATTTTTGATGACATCAATTCCACATTTAATGATGTAGTCGGTTTTATCCACCATGACAGAAGAGCCTGTTTCATTGTCTTTTGCAGAATAGTATACCTTTTTTATCCCCATCATCAGCATGGTCCCGAAACACATATAACATGGTTCAAGACTGACATAGACTTTATAGCCACTGATATTCGGATGTTCATTTTTCTTTAAGTTCATCATGGCGACCATTTCAGCATGTCCCATAGAGGTTCTGGCTAGCGGATGTATTATATTGTCATCATAAGACATGTTTCTGCCTTTTGATACAATTTCGTTTTTCTCGTTCACAATGACAGCGCCAACCGGTATAGTGCCATTTATATAAGCTTCCCATGAAAGTCTCAATACTTCTTTCCAGTTATCATCAAGTTTTTCCCACATGCCTTTTTCCTTTAGTCAAGCAAACTTCCTTTTAATACAGTGATTGCTTTTCCTGAAACAAGTATTCTCTCACCTTCGATTTGCACTTTTAAGATTCCACCTCGTTTTGAAGCCTGATAAGCAGTAAAGCTGTCTTTTTCAAGCTTCTTTTGCCAATATAAAGCTAAAGAACAATGAGCGGAACCTGTTACCGGATCTTCAAAGACTCCGACCTCAGGTGCAAAAAAGCGAGAAATGAAGTCATACTCTTTTGATCTTGCTGTGACAATAACTCCTCTCATGGGAATTTTCAGCAATTTTGTAAAATCCGGATTCATATTTTTGACCATCTCCTCTGATTCTACTTCAATCAGATAATCAAAAACATTTTTACCGACATAAACCGGTTTGATATTCAAAGCTTCAATAAGTCCCTTCGGAGCTTCTACTTCATGTTCAGGAAGGGGAGGTAAATCATGTTGAATCCATCCGTTAACATTCTTAGCCGTCAGCAATCCGCTTTTTGTATAAAAGTTTGCTGTCTGACTTTCTATGATATATCCTTCCTCCCATAAGATATGCGCACTTGCAAGAGTAGCATGGCCACAAAGGTCAACTTCGGATGTAGGTGTAAACCAGCGAAGGCTGAACCCGTCTTCTGTCGGAACGACAAATGCTGTTTCTGCAAGATTCATTTCACTGGCGATGTCCTTCATCCACTTTTCATTCGGGTATGATTCCAGTATGCATACTGCTGCAGGATTTCCGCTGAAAGGCTTTTCTGCAAAAGCATCTACTTGATATATTTTCATGATTTCCCTGTCTTTCTATCTATATAATAATGTATTATATCATTTATTCCAATGATAATGAATTCCCCTTTTATCAATCCAGTTATCTATGCCAAATTCTTTGATCATATCCAGATTGTTTTCTAACCCGGGATGAAAGGTTTTATGTTTCTCAAGTTTTGAGCACTTCCCATATTCTTCACACTCCCAGCATCCATTCAAATGCTTTTCTATGACACATTCCCTTATCTGGCAGTTTTTGCTGCATCCAAGCAATGATTCAGGTCCTCTGAAGCATCCCTTTTTGCATTCTATTTTCTTTATTTCCATCAGGACGCTCTTAAAGTCATCATACTTATCAAATATGCTGCTTCTTTTTGATTTGACTGCTGCATATTTTTCAAAGTTCAATTCTTCAAGCAATTGATCAAGTTCATTGACTAATGTAAAAAGCTTTTCATTTGATGGTATGCAGTCTTTGCAGTATAACCCGCAATAGGCAGTTTCATTTCGATGACTGTCTGTCATAAATATATCCTCCAGAATACTTCATTTTATTTTTTTCACACTTTTTTCAATCAGTTTCCTGATTTTTTCGTAGGAAGGAGGCGGCCCTGTATTAACTGTTTTTCCATTGATATATAAAGCATCAGAAATACCCCATTCAAGAAAAGTCTCTCTTTCTGAAGTGTCATACTTCTTGAAAATGACTTTGTCCCCAAATTCTGCTGATGCTCTTTTTGCTCTTTCGAAAATAATGTTCTGTGCCGGACACCAGCCATTGATAAATGAGGTGACAGTGACTTTCCCGTCAATCATTTCTGGTGCCTTTTTTTGTCTGATCCATTTTGGTGCATCAGCTCCCTCTTTGAAAGGTTTCCATAAAAGGGCCTGAATACCTACCTTATCCCCAATCATGTATCCCTGCTTCTTATACCATGCTGCTCTCATGAAAAACGGTAGAGTCACTCCCCACGCAGCAATTCCTGATACCCCTTTTGATTTCACGTCATCTTCAGCAGCTTTTAAAAGAGCTTTTCCCATACCCTGTTTTCTGAAATCTCCTCTTCCTTCCTTATAGCCATGCACCCAGATGCAATTAATGAAATAGCTGTCTTTACCTTCTGCATTAGAATATTCAATCGGAATGTATTGTATCATTCCTCCAATCACTCCATTATCATCTTTTGCAAGTTTTACCCCAAGTCCTTTGTCTTTCATTTTCTCATACCAGTGTTCCTTGTGGTCAGAAGCTTCTGGCATTTCGGTAGACCAGTCTTCAAGGCAGACAAAATACAGTTTCTCATCTTCTCTGGTTAAACTTTCAATCTTCATGATTACCTCCATGAATTATCCTGTTCATGAACAACCCCTATCTATTTTTATATTGCAAAACAATTTAGAATATATCTATTCTATCATATTTTCAGAAAATGAATATTTCATGTTATTCTTTTAATTCTCCCTCAATTAAGACTCTTCCTTCATCAGGACAGCGAAAGCGAAACTTCTTTGATTTTCCATCTCCTGAATCCAGATTTCCGTTATTTAGCAGCACATAAACACTGGGATAAATGCATTGCCATAATTCGTGACATATTGGAGGACAAAGATCTTTCACAATATATGTCTCTCCTTCTTTATGGTACTTGCATCTGCATCTGCTTTCAATGATTGTTAATTTTACTTCCATTTTATTTCTCATTCTTTCCTCATTACTTAGAGATAGCAACGATACTTATCTTCAAATGCAGCAGCATCAGCTTCTTCTGTAATCCATATGACGATGTAGTATTCATCGATTCCATATCTTTTCATTGCTTCAAATCGATGATTCCCATCATTAAGCACAAAAGCTCCGTCAGCATAATTAACGATTAAAGGAGGAATATCCCATCCTTTTTCAATCTCTTTCATCATTTGTCGGATATATGCTTCAAACAATTTTTCACTTATCATATATTTCATGTCTTTTTCAGGACCACAGCATCGTTTGAATAAGCTTAACGGCATTTTAACAGGTCCATAATAGAACCTTTTGAACAGTTTTAATCCGTCTGAAAACGCTTTGTTCTTTCCTTCATTGCAGAGAAAATCATGAATCCATTCTTCAATCTCTCCATTTTCTCCGCATTTTAATGCGTTTTTCAAGCTGTATCGTTCTGCATTCATAGGTTGTCCCTTATATTCACTTCACTTCTATCACAGTTCAACTTCAGGATTATTGTAATGTAGTCATCATAAAAATGTACATGTTTGATAATTACTTAAGCAGTATCAGCTACGCTTTTTCTGAGATGCTTTCATTATACTCATCAACCACTTTCCCAACCAGTCTGACTCTTTCAATATCACCTGTTGAAGATATCTCATCAGAGATGCCCAGTATTAAATGAGGTGCGAAAAGTGAGATGCATTCCTTTACCTGATCAATCAACTGCTCTTCTGTATATATCTCATCAAAAAGAATTGCAGCTACACCGTCAATCATGAACATATCTCCCATGGCCTCTTTCGCTTCAGCCAGTGTCACATCACCTTGCGGAACCGGAGTGACGGCTTCAATCCCGTCTAATTCACAGTCTTTGGCATATGAAAGGATTCTCTTGACATCACCATCCCAGTGACTGTATGTGAATTTACCTCCCTTATGAAGCAGTTTCCCTCTTGTCTGGTAAACTGGCAACACATACTCTTCAAAAATGTCCGGTCTCAGATATCCGTCATGCAGATTATCCCCATAATTGATGATGTCGATAGGTGACTGGTTGATGACTTCCATCAACCCTATCTGGTTTTCTTCAAGCGCATCACAGTACTTTCTCACCGCATCAGGATAATCAGCTAACGCATAAGAAGTATTCATGAAACCCATGCTTGAAATGTAGAGATGCTGTATCCCGATTCTCGGCATGAATATACAAGGTGCCCCAAGCCCCTCCCATTCCTTTGAGTGTTCTTCAAATCGTTTCTGGTCAAAGCTCCATGTAGCTCGCGAATCAGCCCACTCCTGTATTTTCAGCTCTTCTTCATTGTTGACCCACCATTTTTCGTAGTACCTTCCTGTATTTGAGTTATTGCTTCTCATGACACAAGAAATGGTACCTATCGGAGTCTTCATTTTATATAGCTTCTGCTGTTCTCCTATTTCTTCCACAGTTCTTACGACATCATGATGATCAGTCCTGACAAAGCAGTCATTGAATTCATAAATTCTGGCAGAGCATCCAAGGTCTCTGTAAAGCTCCGGTTTAGTCATTCCATTATATTTCCCGGGTAAATGCCCATCTCTGCTGATATGATCATCAATCCAGCAGCTGATTCTTGGTTGCCAGATGACCTTTTTATTATTTTTATCAAAGCAGACATCCTTATGCAGTTGTGTGAAGTTCTTTGTCATGATATTCCCCTATCTTTCATTAATCATTGCTATTATCTTCTCAATGCTGACTACCTCAGCAAAATTCCAGTTGAAAATCCTGTCATTATATAGTTCAATCAGATCTTTCGCTTTAATATTCCCGCTATCAAAAGTAGTGTTGGTCTTTTCAGGAATAAAAAGTTCATACCCATATTCAAAAGCAACTTTTACAGTCGTATCAATACAGTATTCAGTCTGCATTCCTGTGATAATCAGTTGTGTAATCCCTTGACTATCTAAATATTCTTTTAAATCTGTTTCTCTAAAAGCAGAATTAAAACGTTTTCTGAAAACTTTTTCGCCTTCTTCAGGTTTGATGTCAAAATAGATCTGCCAGCCTATTTTCCCGGGCTCAAGCAATCCGCCTTCTTTTTCATCATGCTGGACGAATATGACTTCAACACTGTTATCCCGACAAGCTTTCTGCAGCTTCTTTATGTTGCTGATGACTTCATCTTTTTCATAGGGACCCTCTGAAACTAATCCGTTTTGAACATCAACAACTAATAGAGCTAATTTATTCATCATATTCACCTTTTCCCCTTTATATCTATTTATCTCATATTATTATATATCAAACTTGTCAAACTGATAATACAGATCTTTTTTGTATCCTACCTCTTTGAACCCGCACTTCTGATACATTTCTTTGGCAGAATCATCAATTGATGTCACTACATAAGCTCTGCTAATTCCAGCATCATTGCAGATTTTCAGTAGATGCCTGATAATAGCCGTTCCAATTCCTTTTCTCTGATACTTTTTTAGCACATCAAATTCTTCAATCTTTGCAATCTTATCACCAATAAACAGTTCACACATACCCACAGGCATGTTGTCGTTATAGCAGACAAAAAAACGGACTCCGTTTCTATGTCTGTAAACTTCCTGTTTTCTGTTGCATCTTCTGATTGCAAAGTCATCTTCATCATCATTGTTCACTTCAATATCAATCAAAGCTCCATCTTTCAGAATCTCTTCTGTAATAGCTTCTTTAATTTGGCAATAGCTATTTTCTTTCAATAAATGATACTTACCAGTGTCAATAGTCATATAGATATAGTTAATCTGATTGGCTCTTTCATCTATATATGTATCCTCGTTTAATTCATAATTGAACTCCACATTCAAATAATTTTTATTTTCTCTTTTGTAAGTTTCAATTTGAGCTGTTACTACTTTTTTTATTTCATCATCTGACAGGTTTCTTTGTAATAAGATAAAGTTATGGGAGTACATATCAGGTATGCTTTCATCAGTAAATTTAATATAGTTTTCACTTTCTATCGCTTCTGAAAACTTTTTGATATATTCTATTTCATTTTTTATAATCAAGTTCATCATTTTCTTATCCATTATACTATTTTTAACAACGATTATCTTGCTTCTTTCTTGAATACAGTCCATTAAAAAACAGAAAAAGAGTTGTATTTCTTAATTTTACTTATAAAACTCCTCCCTGATTCAACTTGCTTATGCTACTATTTATTAGTGTTGCTCCAAAAATCATGGCCAGCCATATTAGATTGTTTTCAGATAACTAAGCATTTTAGACCAGACCTCACCTGTTTTTTTGAATTCCTCAAAATGTTTTTTTACATGAGAGTGATAATATTCTAGTTCTTTTAACAAGCTGTTAAAAGCATTATTTCCAAAATATGTACTGATTCTTGGTAAAACAAGCGTAAGGTTCTCTCTCATTTCATTAATCTCTTCTTCATAGCTGTCTCTTCTAATAATATAGAGTAAGAGTGGTTTGTATCTAATCCAGCCAATGGCTGCTTTTAAAAATCGTTCTGTATTCTTTCCATAATCATGATAAATACTTTTCAGATTCTGTGGCAGCACTCCTTCTAACAGGCTTTTATATGCTCCGAATCCATCATGAAAAGTGTAACTTGGTACCTTCCAGACATCTGTTTTGCCAAGACTGGTGCTTAAGAAAGTATCCTCACCTCTTGCTCCAGGTGGATTATAAAACGGGAAAATCTTATCTGTGTTTTTCAGATTAAACCCTAAGTTACCTCCCGAAATAAACTTCATACCATCAATTTCTTTGACTACTTTTGTCTTTTCAGTATTAATGATATCCATATCGGCATATGTAATGCCACCTTTTTGCATTTTTTCTTTAATAGAATCCCATGTAATAATATCATTGCTTATTGATTCAATGAATATTCTGAATTCATTTTCAGATAATTGATCATTGAATTCTACATAAGGAAGTGGTGAAATATATCCACAGTGATGTCCGTGAGTAATATCTGCTTTATCAAGATTTCTGATATGAGTAGCTAAAACATCCTGCCCTTTCCATACCATATTATTATCAAGTTTCATGACAGCCATCGGATATTCATCATCATCAAGGAAAATAAGGTAATCCATCCTGTTTTTTATGGCAAAATACAGGATCAGATTCCTCTTCTTCGCATAACCACTCCCAAATATCAGATTTACTTCGTTTTTCTTTACAATTTTTTTCGCAATTAAATGATCTGCTTCATTAGCAATGACTGTCTCTCCAATGTAATAAGCTGAATCAACAATATCCAGCACTTCATCATCCAGATTCTTATAATCACTCACTAAAGTCTTTTGATAACTTAAATCATAGGCAACAAATAAATTAATTGAAATATTTTTAGTTATTTCATCTGAATCCTGTTTCCAGTTCTTTACATAAGCTTTTGCCACGTCCTTGAAATTTTTTCTCCCTGTAACAAACCCTATCCCGACATTTATTTTCTTGTTCTTGGTTCCCATTTTTCCTCTTTTCCGGTCAAGATATTTACATTAAAAACAACCATCAATTATATGTCCTGTCTTTTTTCTTAACAATCTATTGCATTTGATAAAAATTTTAGAATTTAAAATATACTTCTAGAGTTTTGCTAACTTGACTTTCTAATTATATGTTATTTTTTATACATGGTCAAATTGAAGGGTCCTATCCGAAGGAGGTTTATACAGAAATTTTCAGGTAATATAATTTAGTAATACCAGCATCTACAGGTATTTTATATCCATTTTTTAAACCTTCATAAAAATATATTTTTTCCAGAAATCATTTTCATCTGGTAGAATTTCCTCGACAAACTTAAAAACATCACTTGAATTCTCAACCAATTCATCAAGAGTATGAGCATAAAATTCACGATCATATTCCTCTCCCTCAATGGTTATATAGCTCTGTTTTTCTCTTTTCCCTATACCTTCCCTAATAACTACCAGCATTAAACCTTCGTTCCTAAGAATAGTAGCAGCTTGAGTAAAAGCTGTTCTTAGGTCATTGTTCGATAAATGAACAAACCCTGCAATCACAGTAATACCATCAACTTGATTAATATATGAATAGTCTTCTAACATATTTCCAATATGAAACTGAATACCTGGGTTTTTATCACGAGCAATCTTTATACTTTCTTTGCTGAAATCGAGGCCAACCACATCCGCTCCTAATTGATGCATACGCATGCTTTCATAACCAGCACCACAGCATAAATCAAGAATCCTGGGGTTCTTTTTTAACATGCTCATGAAGACCTTTAGACATGGTAACATGGTTTCATTTTCATACCACTCTTTAGCCCATTCCTCAGCTGTTTTGTTATAGTAGTCTTTGGTGTTTTTCACTTAAAAGCTCCTTCTGTATTGTCTTCTAGAACAATCATGTTTCGCTATAAGATATTTTTATTCGGTAATTCTACCACCATGAAAGTTCAGTATATATACCTTCTTATCCATAAAGTATATCTTTTCTTCACCTTTGAAAAAACTTAAGTCTCCTTCAGCACAACATGTGTATTTCATATCACCAATGATATACTGGCTAGGACCTCTATATGGGTTAGAAGAGTCTACCAATCGTAAAGCCTTTTTTAATAATTCCAGTATTTCAGTAGAAAATTTTTATCTATAATCTTTCCATAATAGTTCATGCTCCATACAGGAAGATTGTCTCTATAAACTACTTCTTGTCCGCTGAATTCTTTGGCTCCAAAATAACTGTCTGCATATTCATATTCATTCTCTCTGTAATATAAATCAGTTGATAATCGTCTTGAGGATTCAACTTTTCCCAACCCACTTGCATATGTATTCTTTTTGGCTTTTACAATAAACTCAGTTAACTCTTTCAAATAAACACCTCTATCTTACTCCCTATACTTGATGCTTAAGATTCATGTTTTTTTCTATCCAATTGGCAATACCCTCATTGTCATTTGAATCAGTGATATCATCAGCGATTTCTTTTAATTCATCCACTGCATTAGCCATTGCTATTTTCATTTTACAAACCTTAAACATATCAATATCATTTATGTCGTCTCCGAAAGCGGCTATGTTTTCTAAATCAACACCCAGGTTAGCCGCTATTTTAATAACGGCATTTCCTTTATTGGCTTCCTTGTGTGTGATGACTACATTCCCGTGTTTTGTCAAAACCATTTTCATCCTATCACTTATGAGTTCTTTATCTATTGAGTTGTTTTCTGATGTGATGATAATCCTCTGAAAATCATATGGTTCTATTTCATGAAGACTATATGATTTTTCAGGTTCACCCATTAAATAAATATTATTTCTAAATAGATGGTATGGTTCAAAGTAGGCCGTTATTCTACATGAAGAATCTTTTTCTTTCATCCCTTCAATTAATTTAATCCCCTCAGAAAAAGGAATACATATATTTGATATGACTGAATCATTGCAGAGAACTTTTGCTCCGCTGTAATATGCTATTGCATCACAAGGTAAGTCTTTCAAATACTCTTTAACCTTGCGTGGTGAACGGGTGGTAATATACCCAATCAATATTCCATTGTTGTGAACCTTATTAATGGCACTTACTGTTCTTTTTGTAATTTCCTTTTTTGAATTCAGTAATGTGTCGTCCAAATCAAACAGTAACATTTCAATTTTGTTTTTCATTTATTCTCATTTCTATACCCATTTAACGCTTCTGTCATGGTTCCCAAGTACCACCAGTGCTTTTTCCCTACCTAGCCATGCATCTCCTGCATATTTCCCGGGATAAATTCTTTTTAACATTTTAATTTCTTCATCGGGTAATTCTTCTAAGTCCTCAATATTCCTGTCACATTCCACACATACCAGCTTATGATCACCATCACATCTGATAAACACACCAATGATTTTCCCATTCACAATATTTCCTAATTGAAGTGTTTTATCTGTGATAAGCAGAACATCATTATGAGGTTTAAGCGGTTGACCATACCCTTCAACCCATCCATAGATTCCTCTGAATCCATGGTTTCTCAGAAAAATACTGTTCATTTGCTCTGCAATAAAAGTATCTGATATTTCAGAATACCGCCATCTGAGATTACACCCGGAAATCATTTCTACTACTATTTTTACAACCATAACATTTTACAATCCTAACTAGATATATTGAATTATACTCTTTGTTATCATACGCATCAATTAATCAACCCTAGTTCGGTCAAGGCTTTTTTTATACTGTTATCAAACCTCATATCAATTAAATCACTGTTTTTTATATCAGTAAAAATGATAGAAACTCCATTTTCAATATCTTTTAATATTGCTCCAGTTGGAAGATAAGATGAGAAAACTGACTGTTCAAATTCCCCTTCATATATAAACTGTCCGTCTACATACACACTAAATTTATCTCTAGCTTTCGTTCCCAATAATATTGATCCCCCAATGTATGTCTTTTTTTGTGTGTCTGATGCTGGTAGTTTCTTTAAAAATTCTTTCGTAAATAAATATTCCTGCTTCTCCCAGTTTACTGACATTAGGTCACTATTTGTGAATAGTGGTAACTCTTCCATGACATATTCTCCATTAACCAGGTCATCAATACTTGAGATATATACTTCAAAACGTGTATCTTCAACTATATTAGTCTTTTTTGTACATCCAGCAATAAGCATAATTAAGGTTAAACTCAATAATACAATTATAAATTTTTTCATATTCTTATTTTCCTTTCTCAGCTCATTCATTCATGTTATTACGGTGCTTCTTTTATAAAGGCAATGGTTGCAATAAGCACATTATCATTAATATACTTGTCTTTTTCATAAAACACCCTAACCTCATCTTCTTCAAATAAAATCAATCTGCCATTTCCAGATGATTCCATAATACTTGCATCCTTTACATATATTTGGTGCTTCTTATTATTTTTATCCTTCAAAACAATCGATATATTGTGCCCACTTTTTTCTGAATTAACAGAAACTATTTTCCCGGTAAATGAAGGTTCTCCTGCTTCAATATGCTTACTTTCAAGTATCTCTGCTATCATTTTACTAAAGGCTATCCCCTGCTCATATAGTATTTCATAAATAAAATCTTCACCTTCAGTAAAGAACATATTGCCGGTAAACCCAAATGTTCTTGTCGAATTATCAATCAGACTAATGGTTATTTCATATGCACTCCCAAAATAATCTCTTGGATTACGATTGGTTTCAATTAATGTTAGAGATGTAAAATAGTCAGTCATTTCTTCTATCTGTTTCCTATCTACAACTTCAAATGGCTGGATAAAAGCTGGAAACATTGATATTTCAAATTTCAATACTTCATTTTCATCAAGACTTATTTTTTCACTTGAAAAATTGTAATTGTCATTAGACTGATACATTTCACTAATATCTAAACTACCAGCATCATTAATACTATTATTCTCAGTATTCGTGCAAGATGATAATATAAGACAAATCATACTAACTAAGATAATAACCAAGATAGCTTCCTTTTTAATATTCCTCATTTTCTTCATCTTTCTTAGTCTTTTTAATCATTGTTTCATTATGAATTGCTACTATATATACTTCTTCAAATATTTTATTTAACTCTTCAATCTGGCTTTTTTTGACCTTCCACTTAACTTTTGTTTGTCTATGAATGATATGACCAATAAAACTGATTTGCAGTTTGTTTTCACTCAGCCATGTTACTCCTCTAATATCATAAACATCAACAAATCCTCCAAGAACAGAAATCCCATTTTCTCTGATCTCTCCTGAGTTGATTATCTTAATCACATACCAAACTGAAAGAATCATATAATTAATAACCATTGCGAGATGCACTATGAAAAAGTCCTTATTTATTGCGTTATTCATATTTAATTCTTTAAGATCTTTTACTATTACACAAATGCTCAAAACTCCAACTATAATCCATATGATAAGCGCCAAATATCTTGATAGACTAAATTTAATTTTCATTAACAATTTCCCTCGTTTTTTATTTCTGTCAACTTCTTTGTAAATCAAGAACAGTTCTATTATGCTTAATAAAATGAATACAATAAATAAAAATATCATGTTTAGTCTTCCCCTTCATATTTGATTGCTTTTTTTCCCTAATATATGCCCTTTACACTTAATGCTTCAGCGGCAATCGGTTGCTTTTTAACACCTATACAAATTATACCTATTTATTTGAGGAATAACAAATCTTCCTTTGATAATTAAATTTTCTCAATCCACTCATGTCCATTCGGATACATAAATTGTAAAGCATTTTTCAACCAGATTCTCTGATTCTCATTCATCTTTGGTAATGTATGTTTAAAATCATGCTGATTTTCATTATTCATTGATGTTGATTTGTATAACAAAACAAGTTCCGGAGCAAGATAATTGATGCCCTTAGTTTTCATAATTGCCCTTTTTAACTCTCTCTTTACATTGTTATTCCTTGCATAGAGAAAATGAGTATCATCATGTTTGTTAAACAGGTATTCGATAAAGTCAAGTTTAGTCTGTTCTGAGCCATCAAATGAAACAGTAAACATATTTTTTTCTTTCTCAATGAACATATAGTGTGGGTTATCCTGCTTTAAACACCAGATATTTGACTTAATACGTAACTGTTCTTCTATATTGTTAATTTTATGAAGGAGTTCACCACCACAAGGTTCATAGATAGTCCAATGATCATTTAGCATATATTGAATGATTTTGTCTCTGTCATGATAGAAAACAGCGACATCTAAATCTTTGTGAGGTCTTGTTTTATAACCTACAAATATATCAATGGCACTTCCCCCGCATATGGCATATTGTATGTCCATTTTCTTAATATATTCATTCAGTAGATAAATTAAATTCAAGTAACTTGCCTCCTCGATTTTTCTTTAAACAGCTCTGCCTTATATCTCTTTGACATACATAAGATCAATGATTTCTTGTCCTATCTGATCTTTTAGTTGCTTTCCACTGTCAATAAAACCGTTTTTATCAAAAAATCTTCTGGCTCTGATATTCTTTTCTAGAACCCAGAGAATGACTTTTTTGTATCCCAAACTTTTAATTATTTCTAATGCTTTTTCTAAAGTTTGTGTGCCAAACCCTCTGCCCCAGAAATCAGGCTCTAAATAAATCCGCCATAATTCAATTGAATCATCATCGATTTCAACATAACGACTTCCACCATATGTCAATAACCCGATTGGTTCATCGTTATATAGTACTAAAAGATTATTCGGTTTTCCTAAATTGAGTTCATGTGTAAAGCCGGAATATCTGTCTTCGTAGGAAAAATGCTTTTTATATATTTCTCCGAAAGCTTCGTTTAAGGACCTTGAGTGAATTTTTGCAAGAATATCTATATCTTCTTTAGTTGCAGTTCTTAATTGAATACTCATTAATACCCCTTATAATTACTATTATCCTGCATGTCTATCTTTATTCTATCACTATTTTATAGTAGATAGCTAATCGTTCAGCCCTTTCCCATCAAGAATCTGTGGGATATATTTTTCAATCCTTGACTCTCTCGTCTTGGATTGTTTAGGTGCAGAAAAAAAGAAGATATAGGCTCTTTGTCTTCCCGGTGTCAATGCCTTAAAAGCAATTTCCAAATCACTGTTATCACTGAATTTGCTTTTGAGCTCATCGGGTATGATGTATTCTTCTGTCTTCTTGAATTCCACCTGTAAACCAGCTTTTTCCACTTCTATTGCTTCATGGATATATTCTTTTAAAATATTTTCAAGTTGAATGATTCCATCTACATCAGTGAATCTGATTTGCCTTGCTGCCTGAACATTCTCTGTCTGCTGAATCAGAATCCCATTTTTGTCTTTTAACAGTGATCCTTTGACAAATAATATGGCACAATATTCTTTAAATCCATGTATCAGAGCGATGTTGTTACCTTCAAAAGTGTAACAGGGAACACCCCACTTCAGTTCTTCAGTCAATTGGCAGTCAAGAATGATATCTCTTAGCTTTTCAAACTCCTTTTTCCAATTTTTTGTATTACTTAAAAATTCATCAACTTTTGGATTCATTATATTAACTGGTATTTGTTCTATAGATTTTTCTTTTTTCATCTTGAAACCTCCTCAAATAGATTTAATGATTCTTATGATTACTATATTTTCAATTCTACAGCACATCAAATCTATATTTACACTATACCCTTTTTATAAATCAGCAACCACGATATAATGTCTTATCTTGTCCGCCAAAAAGTTTTGCAGTCTTTCTTTTCAAGTATATTAAATTCGATGATTCTCTCAAGTAATGTAAAATCGACAGGTTTATTCCAGCTAATACGAATAAGCTCCTTAGTATGGTCATATCCGGCTTGAATGATTTCATCAGAAAAACGAATGATTCCTTCTCTTTCTGGAGCTATCGCTAAATGATTCTTGGATACACTGAAACCGATGATGAATGTTCCATGGTCAGTAAACATCGGCTGGTTCCATGCAATTCTTGTTTCCAAAACAGGAAATCTGTTTGCCATATGGCTCAACACTTGCTCTACTCCGGCCCGTTGCTCCAGATTGTCAATTCTATTCAGGTATTCTTCAAAAACTTTCATAATATCACCTGCTGTATTTGAATGTGTCTTTGCATTTCAACACTTCAGTCTAATTAAGAATTAAAGAAAAATTTCTTTAATTGCTTTAATACATATAACTCTCTTATAACCCATGGATTCTTATCTTCTTTTTCGGTTATTATTTTATCATTTTTTTTAATTGCTTCATCAATATTTATCCATAATGATTTAAAATCCAAATCTGCTTCATAATCATCCAGTTCTTGAAAACCCTTATCATCTGATACTTCACAAATATAATAATATGATGTCATTTCAAACAATGTATTATCTCTATGTTTATCATTTCTTCTTTCAATGACAATTCCAATTTTCTCTTTAACTACATTGATTCTATATCCTGTTTCTTCTTGAACTTCCCTTAGTAATGCAGCAGATTGATCTTCTCCTTTTTCTAATCCACCTCCAGGGAACTTGTAATCCCCTTTATTGTTATGGACCATTAATAATTTATCTCCATTTATAATGACCGCCCTGACTGCTTCTCTAAAAATAATATTTACCCCAGCAGCAAAATTTTGTACTCCTATAACCTCTTTAAAAATCATTTGATTGTTTCCCATAAATCTTGATTCCTCTGTTCCGTATATTAAACATCATTGTTTAGAGATTTGTTTTTTTTATATATGAATATAAAGCTTCAATATGCTCATTCTGGTTTTTTCTTTTTAGTCTTCTTCCTGATTCATCAGCATTCTTTATTAATCACCATAATTCTGAGCACTTTTGAAGGGTTGCTCCTTTTGACTCCATCTCTTCATTAGTCTCATGAATGATTTTATCAGCATCTTTGTAAAATGTACTGTGAGCATCTGATATTAACACAATTTCAAAGTGTTTATTAAGTCCATCCAGACATGTTTCTTTGACACAACCATTTGAAATCAGACCTGCAACATATATCTTATCTACTCCTTCTTGCTTTAAATAATCCAATAAATCGGTTTCTTTGAAAGCACTTGGAAATTTTTTGTGAAATATATGGTTTTCATCAGTGATTGGTTTAATATCGTCAATTATTTCCCATTCTTCTGACCCTTTTTTCAAAAATGAATCATTCTCATGTTGTACATAGATAATTTTGATGTTTTTTCTTTTTGCTGAGTTAATCACTTGTTTTAAATTTGATACTAATATATCTTCGTTATATACAGGTTGTTTAAATTTAAAAACTCCTTTTTGAACATCAACAATCATTAGGCAAGATTTTAAGCTCATGCATGTTATCCTTTCCTTTGCTCTTATGTATTCATGTTCACTTTTTTCTAAGGAACAATATCCTCAGTAAATGAACAAATGCTATGTTTCTGCCTGCTTAAGTATCTAACTCAATCTCACTCAAATCACCATAAACAGTATTTATCTTCTTTTTCCTGTGATCATAAATACCCCATCCCTTTTCACAGATGAAGAAACATTTAAATTTATCTTCATTCACTTTTGGATTAAATCCTATTTTGTTATTAATCATATCATACTGATATCCTGAGCAGGCAATCAGTAATCCAAAGCTTGCGAGACTCCTGGCATAAAAGAATCCGCACTCCACTTCATTCCATGGATTTCTGTTTTTACCATTTTGTCTCTCTCTTGTTATTTTAATGATTTCTGAAGCTTCATTGACAAAACCTTCATAAATTAAGTGAGTCGCAACATGGTATTCCAGGCTTGGCCATACTTCACTTGAATACGGGAACTCAAGCGCCGGTTTGTTTCCTTTCGGCCAGGAACAAACAACCAGTCCTCCTTCATCATTGACTCCATATGTTCTGTTTGTATTTTCATGGTTGGTCAGATCTTTGATAAGATTATATTTATAGATTGAATAAACCGCTTTCTTTGTATTTTCCTTATCAAACAAGTACCCTAAATTAGCGACATGAGCCAGTGTCTGTCCAAGCAACTGGTCAGAGATACATCCTGTTCCATACTGATGTCTTATTTTATTAATGTCATCAAGATTCTGCTGATAATATTCCCCGTTAAATAAGAGCTCATCAATCTTCTTGCTTCCTTTTTCATAGATTTCTGTATATTTCTTGATATGCTCTTCATCCTTCATGATTTTGGCAAGTTTAATGGAAGCTTTGACGGCTGCAAAAAAAATGGAGTTAGCAAGCGAGTTAGGGCCATAAAATTCTATGTCATAGGTATTATGCTGCTGTGAATCCAGCACATAATCATGATCACTGTCCCAGTAATCCAATGCAAAGGATAGTGATAATTTCACTTTATCCCATACCTGATTTAACAGTTCTAAGTCACCTGAAAGCATAATATCGCGGTAGAGTCTGACGATTGTTCCCATCTGTCCATCTACTGCTGGATGGTACTCCCATCTTTTTAGTTTAAATTTCTGAACTGAACGAAAAGCCATGCTGCCTTTTTCATCAGTTTCCACCAGAAATTCAACCCTCCTCATGGTTCTTTCTAACTTAGGAAACAGAAACGCCAATGTCTGTGTATAGTTCCATACATGGGTACATGATCCGAAGCAGCAGCCAAAAGTATTGCAGCACCCTTCATATGCAAGAAGTGTTCCATCTTCTATCCTGAAACATGTGGTACTTCTGATAATGGACATGTTGTAAGCAACGCTGTCTAAAAATTGTTTTGGTATCGTGGTTTTATACAAAGCTTTTTCAAATTGCTCAGTAGTCTTAAAAAAATGCTTCCTGTTCTTAGTATAATAGTCACTCACATCGATAGCGCTTTTAAATTTTGTCGCATAATAGTTTCTGGTCATGCTGCCGTCTTCACCATGCCTGAAATTAACTTTCTGATAATCCCATGAATTATATCGGTTCGGGAAATACCAGGATAACAGGAAATTATAGTTCTGTTTGCTTTTTGCTTTTATAATCTTATTAACACAGATACTGGCTGTTGCCGGGGTGGACTGAGGTTTATCTAATCCATCAATATATTCAGGATGTGGATTCAACTTGTCATTTTCTTTAAAATCCTTCCAGAACTCATTGAGCCCATCGTAATAACCCTGATTCAACCACTGTTCCTTATATGACACATTTTCATCAAAGGTTAATAACGCCATATCACCAGAATTAATCTGATTGCTCTCTAAGCCGATGCTTTCGTAATGAATGCCTTTTAACACACCCATATCGACAAAGGTGTTTTTCTTTTTCATATCTTTTGCCATTTCTTTCCACTCATCATTATCGAGTCCTGAACCTGTGGCATTAGACATGGAAAACGCAATACTGACATCGATTTCTTTATCAGAGAGATTTTCAATCGTATATTCAATATGCCCTAATGGTAACCCTGAATTATCTTCATCAAGGGGAATAAACGGCGAGTATGCTTTCATTGATATTTTAACAGGCAATCGTTTGTCATAAAAATCAACATGACATATCGCTGCTTTTCCATAAATTTTTGATTTTTCAAGTCTAGGAAGCCCTGCTGCCATAAAAGCATTATTACCATCTAATCCATGAGAGCCTTCATAAGGTTGATTGAATTTAGCTTCCAGCACTTTTAAAACGGCTGGTTTGTTTTTCTCTTTAATCTTGATGCAGGCAAAAGTGAAAGGGAGATAGTTGTTGATTCCCGGTTTATTAAACATTTCAAAGGACTTCAGCTGACCTCTGCTTCCGATTGAAAAGTTTCCGCTACCAATGCCTCCGATTAAAAATGAGGCTTTTTCATGTGTGTTTGAGTATTTCATTGATGTTTCCTTTCTAATATACGAAGCTAAGATATTTAAATGCAATGCTTTTTAGTTTATCTATTTTTTCATGGGTCTGATATGGAGTATCATTCATTTTATACATCGGTCTGAAAGGAATGATATGAAGTGGTATGTTCTTGTCAACTGACGCAATCCATTCTGATAGCTCCTTCATTTCTTCCATCGAATCATTCAAGTCAGGAATAGAAAGAAAAGTCAGTTCAACATGAGTTTGTTCATGAGCTGTTTTGATTGTCTCCATGACCGGTTCTAGTTTACCTTTACAAACTCGCTCATAAAAATGAGGATTGATGGATTTCAGGTCAATGTTCATGGCATTGATATATGGAAGAAGATTCAGTAAGGGTTCTTTATTGATGAATCCGTTAGTAACAAGAATTGTGTCTTTTTTGTTTTTTCTGGCTGTTTCTTCAATATATTCATACCAGATGGTTGGTTCATTATAGGTAAAAGCAATCCCGATACTTTCTTTCTGTCTGTCTGAAATATCAAGCAGTTCGTTAGAAGACATTTCCTCCAGTTCAGGTGTTAATTGTGAAATATGGTAGTTCTGGCAGAAGCCACATTTAAAATTGCAGCCAAATGTGCCTACTGACAGAATTTTGGTGTTTGGTTTGTATCTTCTGATTGGCTTTTTTTCAATGGGATCAATGGCAATCGATGAAATCTGATTGTATGTTTTTGTATAAAGAACACCATCCATGTTTATTCTGACACCACAGATACCACTTTGATTTTCCATGATTTCGCATTCATGGGGACAGAGTTTACATTTAACTGCATTATTTTTCATGCTGATAAAATAACTTGCCTGCTTCAACTATGCCTCACCACCTTAAATCTCTGTAGCTTGTAGTCTTCATCCGGTCGGATATTAGCTTTTCGAAGTGCGATGCTGATTTGCTCATCCACATCATCAATTCCTTCAAGATTGGGTAAAAGAAGTCCTTTCCGGAATCCTTTATAGACGATGACCCCATACTCTTTTACATCAAGCATTTCCTTGCTGTCAATATCTTCAGGAGGGAAAAGGATATCCACTGAGATTTTCAGATCTTTAAGTTCATTTTCTTCAATTTTATTAAATCTGGGATCTCTGGTTGAAGCAGAAATAGCATTTTCAATAATCTCCTCTGCAATATTCTTCTTTGCAGGAAGAATAGTACCGATACAGCCTCTAAGCTCTCCATCTTTTTTAATAGAAACAAAAACTCCATGTTTATCTTTATACATTTCCTGAGCTAAGTTGTCAGGAACCTCTATCTTAATTGCGTTTTTGATATACTGATGAATGGTATTTCTCGCAAGAGAAATATATTCATCTTCATTTTCTGTCATTGCTGTGAAGGTGATTTCTTTTCTCTTCAAATATTCAGCAAGTGTGCTTTCTTTGCTTTTCCCGCCTCTTTTGATATGAGCAGTCATATAACCCACTCCAAATGGTCCTTCATATGAAAATACTGAACTTTTTGTCTCATACCCCTCTAATACTCCTATAAACAGCTCAAGTGGTTTCTGAGCACACTGTCCCGCTTGATTGACAAGTTCATCATCAATATCAAGAATATTAATGAAATGATTCTCTTTGAATGTGTTGACTATATACTGATCATAAACCGCTCCGGCTTTATTATATCCTGAAGGTGCATCTTTGGTTAGTCGATGTGAAAGATCACCGCTTGCAATGATCACATCATCCTCATCCATGATTTCGCCAAGTATTCTACCTGCTTCATAGAGTTCAGTCTTAGAAAGAAACCCTATACTTATATGAACTAATTTAAAAGTGGGATACACTTCTTTGATGAAATGAATGGGGACAAGCACTCCATGGTCTATATCAACTGATATGTCATATTCTTTGGCTGCCTGTTTGTCCAGAGACAGACATAAAATATTCCTGTCCATGCATGATTCAATAAACCTGCCCGATTTTTCAATATCATTATCAAAAGAATAAGAAAGGCCGGGATGATTGAATTTCTTAAAATCACCGGCCAGTTTTTCTTCCATATTGACACACAAAGCATCCCTGAATACATTCCCGTGAGGGGTTATCACTGCAATTGTTTTTGGTTTTATCCGTTTTATTTCTTCTGCAATCTGTTTAATACCGTTAATAGTCTGAATGGCTTTTTTCTCTTCTCCCCTTCCAATTTCTTTTAGAATAATGGGAGGATGAGGAGCAATAAATAAATTCATCACATCACCTTATTTCCAGTTCTTGCTTATTTTTTCAAACTCCTTGCACATTTCATCCACGGCTTCTTTTGAATGACCTACAGCATCAGGATCGGCATAGATTTTCCCTATGAAGCCACCTCTTGGCCTGTCTGACAGTGCAGTTACCATTTTATTTGTGTAGTCCCTGATTAAAGGAATATTGTTGGTCGGCATGACTGCCTGTATATCAACCGGGCACCAGAAAGTCAGCTTTCCCTTATATTTACCTAATTCATCCAATCCCATGTTAAGTTGCTGGTCCAGTTGTGCCACATCTAAACCGATTTCCACTAAGTCTCCAAGAATTTCCAGAATATATCCGCAGCTGTGCATGAAAACCTTAAGTCCATGTTCATGTGCTTTCTTGAACTCCCTGGCATAACAGGGTTTAAAAAACTCTCTCCATTGATTCGGAGAAATCATCAGCGTATTCTGAAGCCCCCAGTCATCACAGAAAATGATACCGTCACTTCCAGCTTCTGCATACTTTTCAATGGCATAAAGATTCATTTCAGTTAATATATTCAATAAATGCTTAACTTCGTCAGGATTCTCATATAAGTCTGCCCACAGATTCTCAAGCCCTCTTAAAAAATGACATCTTTCATAAAGTGACATAATTGATGAAAGCACAAATTTATCAGTTTCTGATTTATCAAACTTATTGATTGTTGTCCATCTGCTTTGATCTTTTATATCAGGAATGGACATTTTATCAAAATCATCCCATGTTTTCAGGGGATAATCTTTCACTTCACCAAGACGACAGACCCCGATATTATCCCAGACACAACCCCATTCGTCCGTTCCTTTTGAATGTCTTCGGTCTGGGTCTTTATCCATGGAAACCCAAATCATGTCATCGGTATACGGGTCTGGTAAATTAAGTGCCATTCGCTCTGGGGAATTGAACTCTATGGTTCTTTTCATTATTTCTCTTGGTGTCATAGGTTAAATCTCCGTCAATAACTCTTCTTTACCTGATTTAAGTGATTTTACAGTGGTATCAAGCATATTCATGACTTCTAATGTATCCAGGAAATCAACAGGATTTTCTCCACCATGGAAAAACTTGGATACCTGATCCAGTTCTCCCTTATATGCTGTTGACATATCAATAGTAAATGATTCGCAATCCTGGCTTGTTCTCAGTGATCCGCCATATACCCATGCTCCTTCATTCAGCTCAACGACTCCTCTTCTGTTGTCGTTATATTTTACGATGGCAACCACCCCTTTATCATCCTGATGTGCGCTGATTGAAGTTGCTCCTCTTCCTAAAAGTTTTTGGAGCATTTCAAAAGTATGCACTCCATACCATACAACAGATTCTCCAGCCATAGCTATCCCAAGTGCACCGAAAACATTAGCTCTTTCAGGTTTCTGAATGATTTTACAGGCATAGTCAATTTCCTTCATAAACCGCAAAGAAGAGGCACTGAACACTTTAGCATCATATTTCTTTGCAATTTCATATATCTTTATTCCATTTTCTATGGTGTCAGCAAGCGGTTTATCAAGAAACATCGGTAATTTCAGTTTTGCACATTTTTCAAAGTATTCAACATGCAAAGAAGGGTCATTCACCTCAAGCATCAATGCCTCTGCACCTTCTACTGCTTCTTCAAAACTGCTGGTGACCTTAACTCCCAGTTTTTCAAGTTCCAAAGTACGTTCTTTAATTCCTTTTTCATCCTGAAACGGTGTTACAAAAGCCAAACAGCTGATGGCACGTAATCCCATTACCTTCTGGGTTATATCGCAATTAGCATCCTGCATTCTTGATGCAAACTGCAGAGAATGACTTGTATCTAATCCTATTATCGCTACTTTTATATCTTTCATTGTACCCCTCCGATAAATTTTTTCTATTAATATTGTACTATACTTTTAGTCAAAATACTTATCATTTTTGATTTTACTTCACTCTTTTTATTGCCATAAGTAATTCGCTTTTTTAGTGTATAATAAATATATATTCTGGGAGGTTTCATATTATGATTGTACAACTAATCATTACAGCATTAATTCCTGTTTTTCTGTTACTTGCGTTTCTTTATCTTACAGACCGGTATGATAAAGAACCTGTTAAACTGCTTTTCAAGTTGTTTCTTTATGGATTTCTGTCAGCGTTGCCGGTCATTCTTCTCGAAAATCTTTTTATGCGATTCAATATTTTCACTGGAATTGTAGCTGTGATCTTTGAAACGTTCTTTATTGCAGGATTTATTGAAGAATCATTTAAACGTAAAATCGTTTTAAAAGTAGCTTACAATCATGTGGCATTTGACGAAAAACTTGACGGTATTATTTACTGTGCTTTTGCTTCATTGGGATTTGCTGCCATAGAAAACATTCTATATCTGATATTTCAATCCGCTACCACTACCAATCTGGGGGTAATCAGAGGATTATTGTCAGTTCCTGCACATATGCTCTTCGCTATTACCATGGGTTATTATCTTTCAATGGCGAAATTTACAGATAATGAAAAAGACAAGAAGAAATATTTAAGTAAATCAATTATCTATCCTGTCATTATCCATGGTCTTTTCAACTTCATTTTAATGACAAACATGAGTTTCCTGTTCATCTTTTTGCCTTATGTCATTTTTCTATGGGTTTATAATATGAAAAAACTGACAAGGTTTTACAAATTGTCAAAGGAACGCCATATAAACGAGCAATAAAAAAACCTCTTTAAGTATTAAAAAGAGGTTTTCTGTAATCTTGTTTTGTTAACTATTTAATCCAGTTTGCTATATAAATCAAGTTGTTATTGTCACATGTATTCTCAACAAAGTTTTCATCTGTTGTATCATAAGTAGTAGTAATCAGTGTGCTTCCGCCAACAATGAGGCCTTCCCAATAATGCATGCAATCTTTACTTTTGAATTTATTCTGCTTAATGAATTTCTTTAGTTCGTCTACATTATCACATGAGAACATTACATTATCAAAAAGACTTTTATATACACTTGGTTCTTTATCCATTCTTAATGCACCTGATGCTATTTTTTTTGCTGTGTTTTCAAAATCCTTAACTGCAATTATATTTTTTGTTATTTTCTTTGCCATTTATAAACTCCTCCAATCAATTGTGATTATCACTCAACTAATATTATATCATAATACCTTTAAGTGTCTACTTAATATTAAATAAAAATATATGCATATTTTTGTATAATTTATACATAAACTTTAACCGCACTTGGAATACCCGCAGTATCTGCACATCACACAACCACCCTCATGCTCCATCTCCTGATGGCATTCTGGACATAGTCTGGTGAATTTATCAACAACTGCGACAGGTGCTTTTTTAACTTCCACTGCTTTTTCGTTGTCAAATGCCTTAAATTCTTTTGATTCCTTTTCACCGTTCATTTTTTCAACTTTTTCAATCAGTCTCCCGATGGCATCAGGACAGGATAATACCTTAAGGTCTTTCTGTCTGATGGTTGAAGGACATCTGATTCCTTTTAGCTGATCAACAATTTCTTTTGTCGGTACACCTGAACGCAGTGCAATGGATACCAGACGGCTTGTCGCTTCTGACTGAGATGGACAACCGCCTGCTCTTCCGGTATTAGTGAATACTTCACAAATATTTCCGTTTTCATCTGAATTAACAGTCACATAAAGATTTCCGCACCCGATTTTGTATTTTTGTGTGAAACCGGTGGTGACTTCGGGTCTTGGTCTGGGATTATGGTCGCTGCTGGTCGTTTTACCATTGACCTTCCCGATATTAAGAACCTGTGAATCTCTTGAACCGTCTCTGTATAATGTCACTCCTTTACAGCCTAATGAATAAGCCTGCAAAAAAACATCCTTGACATCTTCTGTTGTTGCTTCTTTCTTCAGATTAACTGTTTTTGATACGGCATTATCAGTGCTTTCCTGGAAAACCGCCTGCATCTTAATATGCCACTCAGGTGAAATGTCATGAGCTGTAACGAAAACATCTTTAATGCTCTGGTCAAAATCTTTCATGTGAGAAATCGTTCCTTCTTCAGCTACTTTTCTCATGAGTTCTTCAGAATAATCTCCAGAATCTTCTAATGCTTGTTTAAAAATAGAATTAACTTCAACCAGCTGGTCATTATCCATGACATTCCTGATATATGACAATGCAAAAACAGGTTCAATACCACTGGATACATCAGCAATAATGCTTAATGTTCCTGTTGGTGCAATGGTAGTAGTGGTGGCGTTTCTTATTCTGATCTGCTGTTCTTTAAAGACACTCTTATCATAATAGGGGAAAACACCTTTTAGTTCTGCCAGATTGATGGATGCCTTTTTTGATTCATTATTAATGAATCTCATGATTTTTCTGCCAAGTTCTGCTGCTTCTTGTGAACTGTACGGAATTTTCATGGCATATAATGCATCTGCCCACCCCATGACTCCTAGCCCTATTTTTCTGGTGGCTTTTGTCATCTGATCAATCATTTTATGAGGATATTTATTGACATCAATGACATTGTCAAGGAAGTGAACTGCTTTCATCACTGTTTTCTTCAGTTTTTCATAATCAAAATCAGTTTTTTCCTGATTAAGCATAGTAAAGAGATTGATAGAACCAAGATTACATGACTCATAGGGAAGCAGCGGTTGTTCTCCGCAAGGATTTGTGCTTTCTATTTCGCCGACACCTGGTACAGTATTTTCTTTATTAATACGGTCAAGGAAAATTATTCCAGGTTCTCCATTATTCCATGCGTTTTCCACGATGGCATTGAAAACTTTCTCTGCATTTAATCGGGTAACCACTTTTTTGGTATATGGATCGATAAGGTCATAGTCCTCTCCGCTTTCAACTGCCTGCATGAATTTCTCTGTCACTCCAACGCTGATATTGAAATTGGTAATTTCCACATTGTCCTGTTTACAGGAGATGAATGCCAAAATATCAGGATGGTCAACTCTTAGAATTCCCATGTTGGCCCCTCGTCTTGTTCCTCCCTGTTTCACTGCTTCTGTGGCGGCATTAAAAACTTTCATGAAGCTTATGGGACCACTTGCCACTCCTCCGGTTGTTTTCACTGTAGCACCGGTTGATCTGATTCTTGAGAAGCTGAATCCTGTTCCTCCACCACTCTTATGAATCAGTGCGGCGTTCTTGATTGTTTCAAAAATGGACTCCATGGAATCTTCGATGGGCAATACAAAACAAGCTGATAGCTGACCAAGAGGTCTCCCGGCATTCATCAATGTTGGTGAGTTTGGTAAAAACTCAAGATTGATCATCATATTATAAAAATCATTTTCCGATGCTTTGATTTCATCTTCACTTAAAAAACCGTCGTCTGCCAAAGCGATTGCATGTGCGACTCTTTTAAAGAGCTCATCCGGTGTTTCAACGACTTCACCGGCTTCATTCCTTGCTAAATATCTTCTTTCAAGGACTTTAATTGCATTATCAGATAGTTTCATGATATCCCCCTCAACGCACCACTATATTTAGTGGTTTGTATTTTTCTTTAGTACAATATATTGTATCACTCTGATTTGCCTCAGTCAATGAATTATCATGATTAATCTGATTAATTTAAACTCAGTTTTTAATTGACCTCTTTCAGAAACTTACTGGTTATCTGATAGATATTATGATTCGAATCAAAAGAATGAGCAGCAAACACCATTTTCCTTGATGGATAAACCAGTAGCAGCTGTCCATAGGCACCGCTTCCTCTGTATCCCCCTTCATCGTTGAACCAGAAACTGAAAGCAGTCGGATTGTCCACATCCCCCGCTCTTTTCACCGTGGCCATATCAACCCACTTCTCACTGAGAATCTTGTTCCCTTCGAAGATCCCCTTATTCATATATAAGATACCAAGCTTCAACATATCAGTGGTTGACAGATACAATCCTGTGGCTCCCATTGTATGTCCTTTTGGACAGCATTCCCATGAATAGCTGTTGATTCCTGTTTTAGAAAATAAATATTTCTGTAAAAAAAGGTTCATGGTCATACCGGAGACTTTTTCAATGATGCAGGATAAAAGATAATAAGTCGAATTACTGTAAACCATTTTTTTGCCCGGCTCATATGGAATATCAGAAGATAAAGCAACAGAAATGAAGTCATCAGTTCCGTGGGTATATCGGTCACTCTCAAAAAGATTTCCTGCAGCGATTCCCATCGTCTGAGACAACAAGTGTTTTATTTTTACTTTGTAAAGGTTTTGATCATGTTTAAGTGGTATTTCGTTTTCAAAATATTTAACTATATCATCTTCCACATCAAGAAGATTCATATCATAGGCAATACCGATTGCAGTTGCAGTGAAGTTCTTGGATATCGAGTAACAGTTTGAGCATGGATAGGAAGAAACCATTTCATGTCCTTTTATGATGCCATTCTGATACCATGCGTATCTGATGACATTTGCTCCTTCACGTTTGAATACTTCTGCTAATTTTTCAATCATCATCTTGCTCTTTTCTTAAAAAAATAAAAAGAAGTCAAATGCCGGTGCACTAAACTTCTTCAAACTAAGTCTCTGGTCGGGATGACAGGATTCGAACCTGCGGCCCCATGGTCCCAAACCATGTGCGCTACCACCTGCGCTACATCCCGATAAGCTTAGCGAAAATCATTTTACTATAAAAAGCACATATTGTCTATATATAATTTTTCATTTATACTATGTAGGAGGTATTTAATGGGAAGTGTATTAGAAGGGCAAGTTAGAAATGCCATTAATGATTATCATATGATTCAAGATGGAGACAAAATTGCTGTTGGCGTATCAGGCGGCAAAGACTCTCTTTCACTTTTACATGTCTTAGCCAATCAGCGTAAATACCTACCTGTCTCATATGAGGTGAAAGCGTTTACTGTCTCCGTCGGTTTTGACGGATTTGATACTTCACCAATAAAAAGGCTATGTGAGGAAATTGAAGTTGATTATGAAGTCATTCCTACCTGTATCAAAGAAGTGGTTTTTGATATCAGAAAAGAAGCCAATCCTTGTTCATTATGCGCCAATATGAGAAGAGGGGCATTGAATGATGTCATTGCAAGTCAGGGATTTAATAAAGTGGCACTTGGACATAATAAAGATGATGTTATTGAGACTTATCTGATGAGCATGTTTTACGAAGGTCGGTTGAATACTTTTTCACCTGTGACTTATCTGTCAAATAAAAACATCCATTCCATACGCCCGCTTGCTTACTCGTATGAAAAAGATGTCAGATACTATGTTAATATGAACCATCTCGAACCGGTGAAGAATCCCTGTCCTATGGATGGTGTTTCCAAGAGAGGCGAGATAAGGGATCTCATTAAAAAGATGTCCCTTGAAAACCCTCATTTCAGAGCTAATATTTTCGGTGTCATTAAAAGAAACCATATTTCCGGATGGTAATCTACATATTTTTAGTCAGGTTAATCAGATATTCCTTGAATTCCTTATTCAAGTCATCTCTTTTAAGTGCAAATTCTATTGTAGCTTGTAAGAACCCTATTTTCTTACCGACATCGTATCTCGTTCCTACAAAATCATATGCATATGCTTCATCCGTCATCAGCAGTTTTTTTAGTGCATCTGTCAATTGGATTTCTCCGCCCTTACCAGGTTCCAGATTTTCAAGCAGATCAAAAATGTCAGGAGTAATGATGTATCTTCCCAGGATGGCAATATTGGATGGTGCTTTATCAATATCAGGTTTTTCCACCATATCTCTTATTTTGTAAATTCTATTGTCCACTTTCTGACAGTCAACAATTCCATAATCACACACATTTTCTTTTTTGACTGGCTGAACACCGATAATTGTTTTCTGGTATTGATCAAATACATCAATCAATTGGCCGATACAGGGTTTCTCTGCATCTACCACATCATCTCCCAGCATGACTGCAAATGGATGATTCCCTATAAAAGACTTTGCACATAGAATAGCATGGCCGAGTCCTTTTGGCTCTTTCTGTCTGACATAATATATATTGGCCATATCAGAAATCTTCTTGACCGTTTCAAGTGTTTCAAAATCCTTTTTTTTCGTCAGCATATCCTCTAGTTCATAGGACTTGTCAAAGTGATCTTCAATGGCTCTTTTCCCTCTTCCCGAGATGATGATTATGTCAGTAATACCGGCATTGACGGCTTCTTCAACGATATATTGTATGGTTGGCTTATCAACAAGTGGAAGCATTTCTTTTGGTTGTGCTTTTGTAGCCGGTAAAAATCTGGTCCCTAGTCCCGCTGCAGGTATAACTGCTTTTCTAACTTTCACTTCTTAATCTCCTTGTTTGTTTGATAACCATATTATACACCATACTATTTAAAATGAATAATCGAAAAATTCTCACTTGTTAACAAATTGTTCACAATTACTTCATAATCTCACAATATCCTGTCTGTATAATAAGAATATAAATTAAATAAACCCAGCTAATAAAGAGACTGTAATCACCCGTAAT
>JAFGUQ010000247.1 GCA_016938455.1 Clostridia bacterium | reverse complement strand
GAAGAAACCAATGCTGCTGTCAGAGGATTTTTTGACGGAGGAGCTACAGAAGTCTATGTTCTTGATGGTCATGGCCCTGGTGCTATTGATATTGAACTCATGGATGAAAGAGCACTGTATGTGAGAGATATCGACACTCAGAGAGTGTTTAAGAATAAGAAAATTGATGCCATGGCATGGGTGGGCCAGCATGCCAAAGCATGTACTCATGGTGCTCATATGGCCCATACCGGTAATTTTACTTTGGTTGAATACAAAATAAACGGACTTTCAGTAGGTGAGTTCGGACGAATCGTCATAGGTGGGGGCATCTTTAATATGCCGGCTATATTCGGAGCAGGCGATCTTGCTTTTCAGAAGGAAGCCAATGAACTTTGTCCAGGGATAGAGACAGTAGTCGTCAAAGAAGCATTTGATAACGGAGACGGGAAAGATCTTTCCTATGAGCAATACTATAAGCTGAATACCGGTGCTATTCATCTTCAGCCGATTATGGCAAGAAAGCTTATTTATGCCGGCGCCAGAAACGCAATGGAACGTTTCATCAAAGACCCTTCATCGTTTACAGTCGTGAAAATGGATCCTCCATATCGCTTATTCAGAAAATACAGAGATGTCTTCAGTAAAAAAGGATATTGCTCAGTGACTGAAGTAGAGGACTTCGAACAGATTGTATTTAAAGAGGAAACCATAGTCAATGAAGAAGAATAACTATGTATGGTATCTGTGCTATGGATCAAATCTCCTTGAAGAAAGATTCATGTACTATATCAGGGGGGGATTCTTTGAAGATAACCAGACGATGTACAAAGGTTGTACTGACAAGTCATCTCCATTGAGAATCAAATCACATATCATTCATCATGAGATGTATTTCGCAGAGAAATCACGAAAATGGGGAAACGGAGGTGTCTGCTTTCTCAAGAAGGAAGAAGACATTTCTGTTAACACCTATGCAAGAATGTACCTGATTACAGAAGAACAGTTCAATGAAGTCATGCATCAGGAAGGTCCCTGGTATGGTTATAAACTAAAACTGGGGATGGAAGAAGGTTATCCGATTTACTCTTTTACTGCTGTCAATCAATCATCAGCAACCAATAAACCTCATCAGAGCTATCTGGATGTTATTAAGAAAGGCTTGAAACAGGCATTCCCTGACTTAGATGAGAATCAAATAAATAAATACCTTAATCAGTAAAAAAGATTTGACACGAGATAAGTACCTATGTATAATTGTATACAATAATACAAATATACTGAATAAGGGGGGGTACTTAAATGAACGACGAGTATCAGGGATCATTAAGGGAACAGGTCTTTGCAAAAATTGAAGAAGATATCATCAATGGAAGATATGCTGAAGGTCAGAAAATCACTGAAAGCATGTTGTGCAGTAATCTTGGCGTATCAAGAACCCCTGTCAGAGAAGCCATCAGACAACTGGAACTGGAAGGACTGATAGAATCAACCCCGAACCGTGGGATTGTGGTGACAGGGATCAGCGGATCTGACATTGAAGATATTTACGAGATAAGAGAGCTGATTGAAGGACTGGCCGCCAGAAAAGCAGCATTTCATATGAGCCCTGAGGAATTGGAACGTTTAAAGGAAATCATTGACCTTCAGGAGTTCTATACCATGAGAGATGATATAAAAGGCCTTGTGAAAATGGATAGTGAATTTCATAAGATAATATTCAAAGGTTCAGGCAGCAGGACTCTGAATAATATACTCTCCATGTTTCATCATAACCTGATGAAATCGAGAAAGGATTCATTCTCAAAAGAGAAAAACCAGATTATTCTGCAAGAACATAAAAAAATCTATGAGGCCATCCTCAAAAAAGATGACGGTCTGGCTGAAAAATCAGCTTATGAACATGTTAAGAATGCGAAAAACAGATTACTTAGAAAGGAAGGATAAAAAATGGACATCAATTACATATTAGAATTAGGAGTCAAAGCAGAAGAGAACAATAAAATAAAACCTTCTTTATATAGTAAGTATGACGTTAAAAGAGGGTTAAGAAATGAAAACGGAACAGGCGTTCTGGTTGGTTTGACAGAAATCGGAGGCGTTAAAGGATATATCATGGATGATAATGAAAGAATACCTGCAGAAGGGACTCTTCATTATCGTGGAATAGATATCAATGATCTTGTCAACGGATTTTTAAGTGAAGACAGATTCGGGTTCGAAGAATGTACATATCTTCTTTTATTCGGGTCACTTCCTGACAAAGATGAACTAAAACGTTTCACTCAGTTGATATGTGACAACAGAGGGCTGCCGAACGCATTTCTGGAAGATATGATTTTAAAAGCTCCAAGCAAGGATATCATGAATAAACTGGCAAGAAGCATTCTGGTTCTATATTCCTATGATGATAATCCTGATGATATAAGTGTGGTCAATATACTTAAGCAGAGTGTTGAAATCGTTGCTAAGTTCACAGCATTGATGGCTTATGGATATCAGGCAAAATCATATCATTATCTGAACAGGAGCCTGGTCATTCATACACCTGATAAAACGATTTCCACTGCTGAGAATATTTTGAAAATGACAAGAGCATCAGGTCAGTATACAGATAAGGAGGCAAAACTTCTGGATCTTTGTCTAGTATTGCATGCTGAACATGGCGGAGGGAATAACTCTACTTTTGCCACTCATGTTGTCGCATCTTCCGGAACTGATATTTACTCATGTATTTCATCAGCGATCGGTTCATTGAAAGGACCTAGACACGGTGGGGCTAATATAAAAGTAAATAATATGATGAAAGAGATAAAAGCGAACATCAATGATTTTCATGATGAAGCTGAAATTGAAAAGTATATAGAGAAAATACTCAACAGAGAAGCCTTTGACCGTACTGGTTTAGTCTATGGGATTGGACATGCTGTGTATACACTTTCAGATCCGAGAGCTATTTTACTTAAAGAAAAAGCAAGAGAGCTTGCTTCTGAAAATGGATTCATCGAAGAGTTTGAATTATATGAAAAAGTAGAGTTGCTGACACCGAAAGTGTTTGCAAGAGTTAAAAACTCTGATAAAGCAATTGCAGCGAATGTTGATTTCTATTCAGGATTTGTTTATAACATGCTTGGCATTGATGAAGACCTATTTACTCCGTTATTTGCCACTGCAAGAGTATCCGGGTGGTGTGCCCATATTATTGAGGAAATCATCAATGGAGGGCGAATCATTCGACCAGCCTACAAGAATGTTATCGAACAAACTGATTATATACCAATTGCCGAAAGATAAATGAAAAGCCCGAAAGGGCTTTTTTCATTAACAAGGTATTGTTCATTATTGAATTAAATGTTCATTCATGGTATATTGAAAACTCGGTTATCAGTGAGTTCCTTTCAGAACCAACATGAAGGACTATGTCAAATGAAATAAAATCGATATCCGGGAGGGCATCATGAAACATATATTTACATCAAAGAGGATTTTCACTTTTTTACTCTCGTTAATTATTATCATCTCTTGCAGCTCGTGTGTGAATACAGGAAGATCCTCATCATCAAAAACCTTTATTCCAAGCTCGCTCACTGAAACTCAGATACCATCCCTCAGTGATAACTTATCAGAGAATGACGAACCAGTAAAAGAAGAATCACTCAAGGAATACAAAGCAGTATTACAGAATAACAGAGAGTTTTTCAATATTGAAGATAATGAATCAATGGATATAAACCATTATATCGATTCCATGAAAGACAAAACAGGAGTATCTGTCAGAATAATGAAGTTTTCTGTCATCGACCTTGATGCAGATGGTTCTGAGGAAATCATACTTTGGGAACAGGCTAATGAAAATGAATATTTTGGATTTTTGATTCTACATTATCATGATGAAGCTGTTTATGGTTATTTCATGAATTATAGAGGATTCTATAACTTGAAGAATGACGGGACATTTTCATTTTCCGGCGGAGCAATGGACAGTGGATTCGGAACAGCTGTTTTTCACGAGATGGAATTCTTGACCGAAAAAATTGCCTATTCACAGTCAAGTTATGATTCTGGCAATAATCTCACAGTCTCATTTCATATCAATGGTGATAGTACAACACAGGAGAAGTTCAATGATATTTTAGTGATTCAAGATGAGAAACCCGATGTGACCTGGTATGATTTCACTGAAGAGAACATAGAATCGACATTTTGATTCTTGAATAATTATAACGAAACAATGATAATGTAAAAATATAATCATATTGGTTCAACATTGTCATGCAGAACATCATATCAATAATTATATGCTGACAGGCAGATTCTTCCTTAATTGATTTAGGAAGAAGTCAGACATATACATTTGAAAGAGACCGGCAAAAGAAGAAATCAGCAATGAATTATCAGTAAATGAGTTTACCTGGAAACTATAGAAAATAATTAAAGTTGACATGAAAACCAATCGCTTGTATACTTTATTTAACAGCAATGAAGAGAAGAGTAGTACATACACAAAGTCAAAGAGAGTCCCGACAGGTGAGAAGGGATACTTATATGTGAAATCCACATCGTTATGTATGAACCAAGGCTTGGAGCTTTACAATGGATCGTAAGTGATATTGTGACGAATGTCAACGTTATATGACTAAAGCATCATTGTGCTTGATTGAGGCTGTCTCAGCAAAATAGGGTGGCACCGCGATATATCGCCCCTACGTAATAACGTAGGGGCTTTTTGTATAAATACAGGAGGTAAAAAACATGAAAGAAGCTTTTAATAATAAATACAGGAAACCAAGACCACAGTTTCCAAAGAGAGCTGTAATCACTGCTGGTATGCCATATGGTAATAAATCACTCCACTTTGGACACATAGGCGGTGTTTTCATACATGCTGACACCTATGCAAGGTTTTTAAAAGACCGTATCGGTAAAGATAATGTTATTTTTGTTTCAGGAACAGATTGTTATGGTTCTCCGATCATTGCAAGCTACAAAAAACATATTGATGAAACAGGAGAAGAAATAAACCTGCAGGACTATGTTTATCGCTATCATATATTGCAGAAGGATATTTTAAATTCCTATGATGTTTCTCCAAGCCTATATGGCTCATCAGCGTTTGATGAAAGCGGTGAAATTCATAAGGATGTTTCAGAAAAACTGTTCAATCATTTATATGAAAACGGATATATTAAAAAGCTGTCTACACTTCAATTCTATGATGCTGTGGAGAATGAGTTCCTAAATGGACGTCAAGTTGTCGGACAATGCCCATATGAAGGCTGCAAATCAGATAAAGCCTATGCGGATGAATGCGCATTGGGACATCAGTACATGCCTAATGACCTTATAGACCCGTTAAGCACTCTGTCTGGTGAAAAACCTGCATTAAAGGAAGTATCTAACTGGTATTTCATTCTTGATGAGTACAAAGACCAATTGCTGAAAATGGTGAATAAGCTGCGAGAAGAAAGAAGTGCAAGACCAATGGTTCTTACAATCACTGATGAGTTTCTAAAGGACCCTGCCATTTATGTCACCAATAAAGAACAGGAGAAAATAGTTGAAAAAGGCATCACATTTGACAACTGTATTTTAATAGAAGAACCTAAAAAACCTTCAGTTACCTATGAATTTAAAACATTGACTGACAGGGATGCTGCTAGAAGTAAATTAGATGCAGAAAATATTCGCTATAGGACTGGTAAAACATTAGTACCGTTTAGATTATCAGGGAATATAGAGTGGGGTGTACCTGTTCCTGAAAAAGAAGATATCATCAATTCCACATTCTGGGTTTGGCCTGAGTCATTGTGGGCTCCTGTTTCATTTACAAAGACTTACCTTGAATCATGCGGGAAAAATGCTGATGAATGGAAAGACTGGTGGTTATCAGAAGACACAAAAGTATATCAGTTCATTGGTGAAGATAACATTTATTTTTATGGTATTGCTGAAATGGCCATGTTAATGGCATATTTAGGATACAAACCAGACAGCGATGAAAATTTGAATGGAATTAATTTCCCCAAATTAGTGGCAAATTGTCACTTGCTGTTTTTAGATTCAAAAGCCAGTAGTTCCGGTGAATTAAAACCTCCTATGGCAGATGAATTACTCAATTACTATACAAAAGATCAGCTTAGAATGCATTTCTTAAGTCTTGGTTTATCCAAGAAAAGTGTCAGCTTCAATCCGAAACCCTTTAATCCTGACAATAATGATGACAGTGCTGATACAGTGCTTAAAGATGGGAATCTTTTAACCAATGTATTAAACAGGTTAATGAGGTCATGCTTCTATACTGCTCAAAAATATACTGATTCAGTTATTCCTAAACTAGAAATTTCCAGCGAAATACTTGAATTCGTTGAAAAAAGCGTACTTGAGTATGAATCGAATATGGCCATGCAGGAATTTCATAGAGTCATCTATACTCTTGACAGTTTGATAAGGATGCTGAGTAAATACTGGACCAGGGAAATAAGCGTGGCGGATAATAACGATGATAATGCTCACAGAGAACAGATTTTAGCTGATTCGTTTTATGGAATCAAAGCTACTTTAAGTCTTCTCCATCCGATTGTCCCTACCAGCGCTGAAAGTGCCAGGATTGATATGGGGTTAAATGATTCGTTATGGTCATGGAAACATATTTTAGAGCCAATTACTGTTCATATGGACAACCCTGAAACTCATAAACTGCATTTCATAGAACCCAGATATGACTTTTTTAAAAAGCATGACAGTCAGTTCGGCGACATAAATTAATTATCATTTATGTTTAAATATTTGAGTGCTACTTCAACAGGTTTTCAACAACATAATCAATGATATCTTCATCGGTATAATAGATATCAGGGGATACACCGACTTTATCAATGCTCACTCCACTTGGTGACTGCCATTCCAATGTAGTTGCTTTTGAGTAGAAACCTTTTGTCAGGTTAATTCTTGTCTGTCCAATCCCTTTCCCATATGTATCAGTTCCGACGATGACTGTATCAGGTATTAACTCATGTAAACAGACAGCCAGATTCTCACTGGCAGAAGCAGTATTATGATCAACCAGCAGAATCACTTTATCAACAAATATCTGCTGCTCTTCTTTTGATTTGATATTTCTGTCATAAGTTCGTGTTTTCTCAATGGTAACTGTTTGCTTGTTTCCGACAAACAATCCGCAGATTTTGAAAAGCACATCAAGATCGCCTCCGCCATTTCCGCGAAGATCAATGACCAGTGTACTGTATTTATTGATGGTTTCAATACTGTCCGTCAGGAATTGATATGAATCATCGGTGAAATTGGGAAAAAGCATATATATGGCATTACCAGTGAGCTCCTCAAGGTAAGCGGTTTTCGCTTTTGTTTCTCTCCACACCACATAGTCCTCATATTCTTTAGGAGTATACTGATAGGTGAAAGGATCGTTGCCGATAGAGGAAACAATGTTTGACACTTCTTCTATGGCAAGATTATCAAAATATTTGTAATACTTTCCATCGATATCAATGCCTAATTCATCTTTGAATGTTTTATCCAGTGTGCCGGTATATAAGTAATGTTTGGCAATGAAATACTTGAACATGATATAGTCTACATTCATGTAAATAACAGTACCCATTAATAGAATTAAGGCCAG
>JAFGUQ010000246.1 GCA_016938455.1 Clostridia bacterium | reverse complement strand
TGGGTAAGACATATCTGCTTGGTAAAGATGTATCGAGAGATAGAGAGCTTGCAGTGAAATGGCTTACTCAATCTGCTGAGCAAGGAAATGAATATGCGAAGTTCTTTCTTGATAACATTGATAAGTTTAATGGTCCATCAGTTTCACATTGTATTGCAAGGCTACTTCATCAGATGGGCAAAATTTTTGAAGAAAGCTGTTTGCCATATAGAAACTCTGGTGGCATGAAGGTTGACAGCAAATTACTCAGAAAGTTAAAGGAGAAGAAGGCTGCTCAAGGACATAAGAGAAATGACAAGGATCAAGAAATGTTGATTTAAAAATTTTAAAAATATATCCTTACGGCAATTAGTCAAGAACTGCTTTATTATAAAATACGAGGAGATAGGCATATGAAGAAAAACAAAACTACCAAACTAAATCAGTTCCTTAGAGAACCTTCAAACCCCAAAATAACGTATTACATGAAACGCCGTCCAGTAAAAAGGACGGCGTTTCATCGTATAGGAAGTAGAAAACAGTAGGAGGTGCAACATGGGGACATACATTCATTTTACTGAGGATCAAAAGCAAAGAGCCAATAGTGTGGATCTTGTTGAGTTACTAAAAATGCAGGGTGAAATCCTAATTCCATCAGGCAGAGAAAAACGCCTTCAAAGTAATCACAGCATAACAGTCAGAGGGAATGAATGGTTTGATCACGCAACGAAAGAAGGTGGTCTTGCAATTGATTTCGTACAGAATTTCTATGGACAAACATTCCCAGATGCTGTCACAATGCTCCTTAATGGTGAACAAGGCGTTCCATATTCCAAAGCAAAAGACAGTAAAGAATCAAAAAAATCATTTGAACTCCCACCCAGAAATATTGATATGCGAAGGTTATTCGCCTATTTGATCAAACATCGACTGATTGATTCTGATGTAATAAGTTTCTTTGCCAAAGAAAAACTCATTTATGAAAGCAAAGAACCATCAGCAGACAAGTCAAAGGAATATCATAATGCTGTATTTATTGGATATGATGAAAAAGGAATACCACGACATGGTCATAAAAGAGGTCTTTACACAGAAGGAAACGGTTATAAGGGAAACATTGATAGCAGTAACCCGTGTTATAGTTTTCATTACATTGGGAACAGCGATCGAATCTATGTCTTTGAAGCCCCTATTGATTTGTTGTCATTTATTACGATTCACAAAAACTCTGATTGGAAAAAGCATAGCTACATTGCACTTTGCGGATTATCAGAACAATCGCTTTTGAAAACACTCGAATCAAATCCTGAGTTATTGCATGTAGTACTGGGCTTAGATCATGATTCGGCAGGGATTGAAGCAACTGAGAAAATAATTGATCTGATATCAGAAAAAGACATTAGCATCAGACAGCTTCAATCAGTCTATAAGGACTGGAATGAAGACTTAAAAGCAGCTCAGGGCCTGACAGCGATTCCTGCGGAGGAACATCAGCAACATCTATTGAAAAGTGAATTTTGCAAAGAAATACTATCGCTCATCAATGAAATAGAATCAAAAAATCTGCAGCACAATGATGGTGATAAAGTACTCCTAAAAGCACAGATAAAAGACGAATCTCAGGCTGAAGCTATGAAAATGGCATCAGCCGTTTTTTTATGTCTGGCACTGCAAGA
>JAFGUQ010000245.1 GCA_016938455.1 Clostridia bacterium | reverse complement strand
GTGATAAAATGAAAACTGTTATTTTAATAATTTCAGGAGTTTATTATGATATACGGTATTGCTGAGATAATACTGCTGGGTTTTATAATTGAATGGGTACTTTCCAGATTCAGGATACCTGGTTTGACCGGAATGCTTATAGCAGGAGTTATAATCGGTCCATATACTTATGATTTGATTTCTTCAGAAGTTTCCCATGTTTCCTATGATCTTAGGATGTTTGCACTCATTGTGATCCTGCTTCGTGCCGGGCTTGAATTAAGCTGGAAAGCTCTTTCCTCTGTTGGAAGAAGAGCTGTTCTGATGTCTTTCATTCCCTGCAGTCTTGAGATAATAGCAATCACATTTGCGGCAAAATATTTTTTATCTTTAAGCTACATTGAAAGTGCGATTCTCGGAAGTGTTCTCGGAGCTGTGTCTCCTGCTGTTGTAGTTCCTTTTATGATAAAATTCATTAAGGAAGGGAAAGGTTCTGATAAACATATTCCCACTCTGGTTCTTGCCGGAGCTTCAATTGATGATACAATAGCTATTGTTCTTTGCGCTGCATTCACAAAGATCTACACAGGAAATTCAGTAAGCTTTTTATCAGAACTTTCCCATATTCCGGTTTCTGTAATTACAGGTATATTGACAGGTCTTGTTTCGGGCATTGTTTTATATAGGATTTTTGACAGATTTTCTCCAAGAGACACAAAAAAGACAATTATATTTCTTATAGCATCAGTTTTTCTTTTTCATTCTGAAAAGATAATTTCTAATATATTTCCTTTTTCTGCACTGATTGCAATTATGAGTATAGGGTTTATTACTCTTGAGAAAAGAGAGCACTTTGCTCATAGGATTTCGGCTAAGCTCGGAAAATTATGGGTTCCTGCTCATATTCTTCTTTTTGTCCTTGTCGGAGCTGAAGTTAATCCTGCGATTTCATTAAAGACTGGATTCTCAGGTCTTTTCGTTATTGCTGTCGGACTTTTCGGAAGAAGCATGGGTGTATTATTATGTCTTATTAAAAGTAACCTTAATATCAGGGAAAGATTATTCTGTGTTATTTCATATATTCCTAAAGCAACTGTTCAGGCTGCAATCGGAGTTCTCCCGCTAAATGCCATGAGAGCTGCTGGGATGAACACTATACCGGGTGATATTATTCTTTCGGTGGCTGTTACCAGTATATTATTTACTGCTCCGATTGGTTCACTGTTAATTGAATATGCAGGATCAAGACTTCTGAGGAATGAAAAGACTGGTAAGGATGAGATTGAGGCTGCACTGGAAAGCAATTAACCCTTGACATTCTTTTCTATTAGTTATATATTTGGCATGTAATCTAAATCGGGAGGACATTTATGGCAGAAAGAAAAATGGTTACTATTGATGGTAATAGTGCGACTACTCATGTGGCTCATGCTATTAACGAAGTGATTGCGATATACCCAATTACACCTTCATCAGGTATGGGTGAGATATCTGACGAAAAAAGTGCTAAGGGTGAAAAAAATATATGGGGAACAATCCCAAGAGTTGCTGAAATGCAGTCAGAAGGCGGAGCAGCTGGTGCAGTTCATGGTTCTTTAAGTGCCGGTGCTTTGACAACTACATTTACAGCTTCACAGGGTCTTCTTCTTATGATCCCTAATATGTTCAAGATTGCTGGAGAATTGACTCCTACAGTTTTTCATGTTAGTGCAAGAGCTATTGCTACTCATGCTCTTTCAATATTTGGAGAACATTCAGATGTAATGAGCTGTAGAATGACTGGCTGGGGAATGCTTGCTTCTGCTAATCCTCAGGAAGCAATGGACTTTGCTCTTATATCTCAGGCAGCTTCACTTGAATCAAGAGTTCCTTTCATACACTTTTTTGACGGTTTCAGGACTTCACATGAAATACAGAAAGTTGAAGAGCTTAATAAAGAAGATATGAAAGCAATGATTGAAGACAAATATGTAAGAGAATTCAGAGAAAGAAGTCTTAATCCTGAAAATCCTAAACTTAAAGGTACTTCTCAGAATCCTGATGTATTTTTCCAGTCAAGAGAAGCAGTAAATCCTTTCTATGATAAATGTCCATCTATTGTTAAAAAATATATGGAAAAATTTGAAAAGATCGTTGGAAGAAAATATGATCTTATTGAATATATTGGTGCGGAAGATGCAGAAAAAGTTGTTGTAATAATGGCTTCAGGTGCTGATGTTGCACATGAGACAGCTGAAGAGCTTGTTTCAAAAGGTGAAAAGGTTGGAGTTGTAAAAGTAAGATTGTACAGACCTTTCCCAGCTGAAGATTTTATTAATGCACTTCCTAAGACTGTTAAAAAAATAGCAGTTCTTGACAGGACAAAAGAAGTTGGTGGAGTTGGTGAACCTCTTTATCTTGATGTTGTAACTGTTATTGGTCAGGCTTATGCTTCAAAAAGACTTGATGAATATCCTGTTATTGTTGGTGGAAGATATGGTCTTGGTTCAAAAGATTTTACTCCATCTATGGTTAAAGCAGTATATGATAATCTTGATTCAAAAAATCCTATGAATAATTTTTCTGTTGGAATAGTTGATGATGTAACAAATAAAAGTCTTCCTCACAATGATTTTACAACTTCTCAGGAAGGTGTTGTAAATGCTATGTTCTTTGGATTGGGTTCTGATGGTACAGTTGGAGCAAACAAAAATACTGCAAAGATAATCGGTTCAAAGACTGGAAAATATCTTAATGCATATTTTGTTTATGATTCAAAGAAAGCAGGTTCAATGACAGTATCTCATTTGAGATTCTCTGAAAAACCATTAAGAAGTTCTTACCTTATACAGAAAGGTCAGGCAAATCTTGTTGCATGTCATAATTTTTCTTTCATTGAAAAATATGAAATGGTCAGTTTCCTTAAAGAAAACGGAATTTTCCTTATTAACAGTATTTTCAGCAAAGATGAAGTATGGGCTAATATTCCTTATGAAGTCCAGAAACAGCTTATTGAAAAAAAAGCAAGAGTTTATACTATCAATGCAGTTAAGATTGCTGAAGAACTTGGTCTTGGCGGAAGAATAAACACTGTAATGCAGGCTGCTTTCTTTAAAATAGCAGATTCTATACTTCCTTATGATAAAGCTGTTGAATATATGAAGGAAGCTAATAAAAAATCTTACAGTAAAGCTGGTGAAAAAGTTGTTGAGATAAATAATAAAGCTATTGATATGGCTTCTGAAAATCTATTTAAGATTGAACTTCCAGGTGAAGCTACATCTCAGATTCATGTCAATGCTTGTAAGATACCTGAAGGTATATCAGATTTTCTTAAACATACTACATGTGAACTTATTGCTCAGAGAGGAGATGAACTTCCTGTTTCAGCAATGCCGGTTGACGGAATATTCCCATTATCGACTTCAAAACTTGAAAAAAGAAATATTGCTGTCAATATTCCGGTATGGAATCCTGAAACATGTATTCAGTGCGGAATATGTTCTTTTGTATGTCCTCATGCTACAATCAGAATGAAAGTGTATGATGAAAAAGAACTTAATAATGCACCTGAGACATTTAAATCAGCAGATTCAAAGATTCCTCAGTATAAAGATAAAAAATTCACAATTCAGGTTGCGGCGGAAGATTGTACTGGTTGTGGTGCTTGTGTATTCAATTGTCCAATGAAAGCAAAAGAAGCTATCAAAATGGAAAGACAGGCTCCATTAAGAGATCAGGAAGCGGAAAATTTTGATTTCTTCCTCAATATCCCTGAATTGCCATTTAAAGAACATACTAAAGATAATCTTCGAAATATTCAGCTTGCTCCTCACATGTTTGAGTTCTCAGGAGCTTGTGCAGGTTGTGGTGAAACTCCTTATGTAAAATTACTGGCTCAGTTATTTGGAGACAGAGCACTTATTTCAAATGCTACAGGATGTTCATCAATATATGGTGGGAATCTTCCAACTACTCCTTATTGTCAGCGACCTGACGGAAAAGGTGTATCATGGAACAATTCACTATTTGAAGATAATGCTGAAGTTGGATATGGAATGAGACTTGCAGCTGATAAATTCAGAGATATTGCTAATGATTATCTTGATAAGATGAGCGACAAACTTGATGCTTCGCTTGTAAAAGAAATAAGAGAAGCTTCACAGGTTGAACAGAAAGATATAGAATTGCAGAGAGAAAGAGTTGCAAAACTTAAAGATGCTCTTAAAAAGATAGACAGTGAAGAAGCAAGAAATCTTGAAGCTGTAGCTGATTATCTTATAAAGAAATCTGTATGGATACTTGGTGGTGACGGATGGGCTTATGATATTGGATATGGTGGACTTGACCATGTTCTTGCACAGCCAGATAATATTAATATTCTTGTTATGGATACTGAAGTGTATTCAAATACAGGAGGACAGTCATCTAAAGCTACACCAATAGGTGCAAATGCTAAATTCGCTTTTAATGGAAAAGCTGTTGAAAAGAAAGATCTTGGTATGATGGCTATGACTTATGGTCATATTTATGTTGCCAAAGTATCTCTTGCTAATCCACAGCAGGCAATAAAAGCTTTTATTGAAGCTGAAAAACACGATGGTCCTTCACTTATAATTGCTTATGCTCATTGTATTGCACATGGTATAAACATGACAGAAGGTATTCAGGAACAGAAAAATGCAGTTGCAGCAGGTCACTGGATGCTTTATAGATTCAATCCTGCTTTGTCTGCTGAAGGTAAAAATCCTCTTCAGCTTGATAGCAAGGAACCTTCAATGTCAATGGATGAATTCATGGGCAGAGAAACAAGATTTAAAGTAGTTAAAAAAATGTATCCTGAAAGAGCAGAAGAACTTGCAACAAAAACTAAGAAAGCTGTTCTTAAAAAATACAATATTTACAAGCAGTTAGCTGAAAACATGGATTGTTCTGATAAGTAAAATAAAACAATTCTTAATAAAAAAGCCGGTCAGAATGACCGGTTTTTTTTATATTCAAAAAAGTTTATATTTATTGGGTGTTGAGTATTTGTTTTTTATTTGATAATATATGTAGTATATAAAAATTCAGGAGTGTATAATATGGATATTAAAATTCTGGTTGTTGATGATGAAGAAGCTATACTTAATCTATTAAGAAAATATCTTGAAAAAGCAGGGTTCAACAATGTCATAACAATGAATGACCCAGAAAAAGCTCTGGAACTTATGCAGAAAGAATTATATAAAATAGTCCTTCTTGATATAAATATGCCTAAAATGGATGGAATTGAACTTCTTGAGCGGATAAAAGAGATTAATCCATTGTGTAATATAATTATGGTAACTGCAT
>JAFGUQ010000244.1 GCA_016938455.1 Clostridia bacterium | reverse complement strand
CTTTAAAGGAATTATTGAATAAATAATATCATAGATGCATTTAGTGTGCAATTAAATTTATTGATTGATAGTGCAAGATGGTTGGAGAACCGGATGTTACCAGCGAATTCCCATGAAGAACAACCTCATATCAATGATACTTTTCCAATCTTATATTTATGAATCTCCCGTATAAAGCCCTTTAGAATATTCTACATCCAGTATATATTAAATTGAGTTATGCCATAGTACCTTCTGCATTATTTATTTTTTCTGAATTTAATTATGCCGAAGGCCTCAGACTTTTTCAATGAGTGAATTTACACCATTATATGGAGTTAATCAGATTTTAACAATCATTTTACTTTGTTCACAAACTATAACCAATGGATATGGTATGATTTTAATGGTAAAATTAACTGTATTCAGTGCAGTTTGTACAATACTTTTACAGGAAGGTTTTTATGACAAGAAATCATTCAATACTAATACTTTTACTGCTTTCAATTTTGATATTTCTTTGTGCCTGCTCACAGCAAGTTATGGAAATGCCTCAGAGCTCACCGGCAGATCCTATTCAAAATATCACCACTGAACCGACCCCAACAGCAACAGCTTTTCCTCCTTCCACTCCTTCACCGACCCCTGTTACTACAAAGCCTACGGCTGGATATGCCTTCATAACCTCCCCATTAGAAGAAAACAGACTCAATATATTCAATAATGAGTCAATAACATATTCAGGAAATATCGTATTGACAGTTTACTTGACGGGTCCTTTCACCGAGCAGATAAAAAACTATATCTACATTAATTCCACCCTTGTCAATCCTGATAATGTTTCCATCGGATTGGCGTCTCTGACCATTAATCTGGATGAAACCCTACCTGAAAACTATTCACTTACAATCAGGGAGACTGATCCAGGTGATGAAAATGGACTCAGTGAAGAATTTAACATTAATTTTATTCATCATGCTGCCCTGGCTTATGAAATTTCAATTCATGATCCTCTGATTCAAAGCCTTAATGAACCACCCATATATCTTTCAGCTCCCAGCCAATCTTTTAAATTTCTTTTTAATAAACCGGTCAATGAAGAATCACTGCAGTTTTTGGATTTCATGAAAGACTTTGATATTGAAACCAACTGGCTTTCTGATACTGAAATGATCATGAGGGTACATGATCTTCCACTTTTTTCACACAACATTGGTATTGGATATATTTCAGGTTCTTCACCTGAATATGGAAACATAATACGCAACAGCGGCCGCTATACCGATCCCACTTATACTGACCTCCAGCCATATCATTTCATGGTATCAAAAAGACAAAATCTTTATGTAATCTCTCCCGAAAACAATGAAATGGAGATTCTGGATGATTTTGACTATGGCATGATATTTGAAGATACCTCAAATAACCTGGAATATTTATCACTTGGAATCATTACAAATGAAATGGAAGGATGGCATTATTCCAAGGCAATCTATAATGTGAATTCCGGAGAACTGACTCCGCTAGATACTTTTATCTCAGAATCCATAACACAGGCTCTGGATGCAGAGATAACAACTTATGCCACTACCCTATATAATCCTATGGTTGAAAATGAATTCTGGGATAATGAAAACAATTACCACTATTTCTTCGGCAACTCAATATTCAATATAGATCCATCGGATTTCTCTGCAGAAATATATTTTTCTGATTATGAAACAAGCACACCTCCTTACCCTGTCTTTCACCTTGAAAACGGCGGTATTGCAGCCATCCGGCAAAGTGCAGGCGGACAGATAGATGAAATGTGGGTCATAGATGATGCGAATTCACTTGCTGAAATTTACCAGCTTCCATTTACAATGAAAACCGGTGAGGGCTGGATTCACTATATAGCTCACGTTGCAGATGCCGGTGACAGCAAGCTTTTGGTCAGTGGTTATGAATTCGTGCAGGGCGAAGAAAATTTCATAAGTTCCTATCTTCTCGACCTTGATGATGGAGAGCTGACACTGATAACAAAGGGAGATTCCTTGATTGACTATTTTAAAGAACCGGGTTATTTGCTCTGTTCAAACTATAATCAGGAAACAATGAATCAAGAAATTGATTTTGTATCCCTTGACGGAACTCTGCTTTATACTTTGCCACTTGAAGAAGGTGTCCACCTGCTGGACTTTGTTTACAATGCTGCTGAAAATACATTCTATATAAAGAAATATTCCGAATCTTCAGGAACATACAGCATAATGATAATGGATGCGGAAAACTTTGGTACGATTGAATCCAATGTCACTTTCCAAAATGATATCTGGTTGATAGGAGTCAACCATGCTGGCCGACTCCTGGTTATGGATAAACCTTGAAATCAGTTCTATTTATCAATAATGATGTCTTGATGAAAGTCAAGCATGACTGGATATCGGTAAAAATCTATCTCTGCAATTGAAGCATCAAGCCACGCCTTCTCCATGTATAGTATGTATTGCGTACCCAAAAAAGCTCACCAACTATAAAGGAGCGGTCTACACCGCTCCTTTATTATAAAAGCATTATTATCAGAACATATCTGAGTTCATAACTTTGTTCCAGGCCTTTACAAAGTCATTTACGAATTTTTCACCTGCGTCATCAGCTGCATACACCTCTGCCAGTGCTCT
>JAFGUQ010000243.1 GCA_016938455.1 Clostridia bacterium | reverse complement strand
TTTATCAGCCAGGTAAACTTCTAGCATTTCTATCTCTATAAAAGACAAAGAAGTGCTTTTTTGTTGTTAGGAGGTACTAAATGAAAAAAACATTTGTCTTGGATACTAATGTATTACTACAATCTCCCAGTTCAATCTATACTTTTGAAGACAATGACATTGTCATTCCTGCAGTGGTCTTGGAAGAACTCGACAAGTTCAAGAAAGACAATACTGATTTAGGAGCAAACGCCAGAGAAACTGCTCGTATCTTAGATTCTCTTCGAGTCACAGGGAACCTGAATAAGGGGGTTTTACTGGAAAGCGGAGGAATGATTAAAATTGAGCTGAACTGTGAAAATGTCAAACTTCCCGAATGCTGGGATGCAAAGAAAAACGACAACAGAGTGCTGAAAGTCTGCATCGGGCTGAAACAGGAAGGCAAGAATGTCATTCTGGTTTCGAAAGATATCTTTGAGAGGATCAAGGCAGAAATTGTTGATGTCACTGCACAGGATTTCTATCATGAGCAAGTCTCTGAATATGACAAACAGTATACCGGAAAAATTGACTTGTACGCAGACGAGAAACATATCAATGAATTTTTCAAAAATGAGAATCTCAGTCCAGATGATGCTTTCATCAATTATGAAGAAAATATAGTCGCTTCAGACAGGCTGACTGCAAATCAGTTTATCATCATACATTCATTGACAAATCACAAGCATACTGCACTAGGAAGATATGATGGAACAAGTATTGTTCCTTTACGTTTTGTGAATGAGCATCCCTTTGGAGTGACTCCCAGAAATGCCAATCAGAAATTCATTCAGGAAGCACTGATGATGAATTCTGAAAAAGCACCGTTATTCATATTAAAAGGACCGGCAGGAACAGCAAAAACCTTTTACTCTTTAGCTGTCGGGTTACATAAAGTTCTCGATGAGCGGTCATACCGCAAAATTCTTGTCTGCAGGCCTAATGTTAAGATGGATGAGGATATCGGGTTTCTCCCAGGTACAGAGCAGGAGAAAATCGCTCCATATATGCGTCCTGTTATTGATAATCTGGAAATTATTCTTGATTCTGAAAATCATGATAAATTCAAAAACGAATTCGAACTCAAGGATAAGATTCAGGAGTTATTTGACAGAAACATCATCAATACAGAGGCCATCGCCTTTATCAGAGGAAGATCGATTGTCGGGCAATGGATCATCATTGATGAAGCACAGAATCTGACACCTAAACAGGTCAAGGGAATTATTACAAGAGCAGGAAAAGGAACAAAGATTATTCTGGCTGGCGATCCTTTTCAAATCGATCATCCTTTTCTTGATATCAGGACTAACGGCTTATGTTATGCCGCAGAAAAAATGAAAGGAAGCAAATTAGCTTTCCAGCTGTCTCTCTCTGAAGAAGATTGTGAACGTTCTCCACTAGCTTTTGAAAGTTCGAAGAGAATGTGACAGCTATTGCTGATTCATACTGGTTCAAGTCTGGAAAACTGTTCCACCGATGAATTCCCTGAGAATGGATGATATGCAGATTTTAGAATCATCGATATCTTCAAAGTACTGCAGAATTTCAGCCAGTCTTTTTGCTTCAGAATAGTATTCATCATTAATATCAACATTCTGAAGCACTTTTAAGGCATACTTTTTAAGAACTCCATGTTCATAAATGAGTGAGCTGTTAAACACATCATCCGCACCGTCCTGAAAAGGGAAAATGCTTTTATCTTCTCCCCTTCTAACCGAAGGCCACATCTTAAGAGTTCTGGATGCTGATGCGCTTCTGTAGTTGAAATCTCTGACTATTCTCCTGATTAATCTTGTATCAGTTGAAGAAAACCGGTTATGATCATCAATATTAATGGAAGTCAGTGCACTGATATAGATCTTGTGTATTAAATGCTCATCCATATTCTCATAAATCATCGGGTTCAGTCCATGGATACCTTCAAAAACAATGATACTTTGTTCATTAATATCAACGGGATTGAATCGAATCACTTTTTCCTCAGTAAAATCATAAACAGGTATTTCTGTCTTTCCAGTATTCATCAGTTCAAGCACATTTTTTCTCAGCAGGTCAAGATCAAGACCTAAAATGGATTCATAGTCTAATTCTCCATTGATATCATAGGGGATTTTCCCAAAACCTCTGTAGTAATTATCGAGTGAGATGATGGTCCCGTTTAGTCCATTCGCCTTAAGCTGAATCAGCAAGCGGTTTGCAAAGGTGGTCTTGCCGGAAGAGGAAGGTCCTGCTATGAAAACGAATTTCTTATGCCTTGTTTTTATATTATCAGCTATATACGCTATTTTCTTTTCCTGAAGCGCTTCAGAAATCAGAATCAGCTGCATGATTTCACCGGCGCTGACAATATTATTGATATCAACAATATTGTCAACTCCCAGAATCTTTCCCCACTCTTTGTATTCTTTAAATACTTTTGAAAGGCTTAACTGATCTTTGAATTCAGGCAGTTTCCCAGGATTGAACCGGTCAGGAAACAGCAGAATGAATCCCTCATCATACAGTTTCAGGTCAAATATGTCCACATAGCTTGTATCAATGGCTAACACTCCGTAAAAATAGTCATACACGCCATTCAAATGATATAGGGTGACTGTGTCTCCTTTTATATATTCGAGCATTTTAACTCTGTCTTCTCTGTGATTGCGGCATAAAATGGTCTTGGCTTCTTCTTTTGAAAACTCATTTTTTTCAATGGGCAGTTTCAATGCAATGATTTCATTCATTTTACCCCTGATCCGCTTTAAAACATGTTTATCAATCTTAATTCCTTCAAGCTGACAATACCCGCCTTTGTTCATGGAATAATTGATTTTTATCTTAACATGGTCAAAAAGCTCATCGACTGCTTTGATGAGTACGTAATTCAAGGTGTTCCTGTATACTCTGATTCCCTCGATAGATGATATGTCAATCAGTTCAATTCTGTCATTATCCCTGACAGGATAATTCAGGTCTACAACGAGATTATTCACTTTAGCTGCAACAACTTTAGCCGCCATGGTTCCCTGATATTTGTTTGCTCTTTCTTTTAAATCCATTAGCTCTTCCTCCCTGTCATACTTCACATATCGGCTTTTTTTGATATTTTGATAAGGATGGCTATTTGCTTTTGCTTCCTTTAAGCACATAGTGCGAAATCGTCATTGCAGCTATGCTTACTGTATATGATATACCGAATGTGATTCCGATTCTTGACACAATTGATATAAAAAATTCTAATGGCATCATTCTGATTAAGAAGTCGGTATTAGGATCTAATAGAAACAGATCATTGGTGAAGAACACCTTATGAAAGCCCATCCAGAATGAATCAAAATCGAGGAATGCCATAGCACCGATGATCAGGAACAAGGCCAGTGATATGATCATTGTGATAGTGACACTTTTAAAAAACTTGTAATTGAATGCTTCTCTGTTGGTAGTGATTTCAAACAGGAACAGAAGAATCATGACAAGAATGCAACAATATAAAATATTCTGACCAATGATAAACAGATTCTTCACATCCACCATATGAGCTATTTCTTTTTCGTTGAAAATCGCTGTTTCAATATTAAAGACAGTCCCTTTTATGTTCAGGTCATCTCTTTCACCTCTGATATACCTTATTAATTGCTCTGTCGCATAATCCAGTGTCTCCTGAGAGCACCCTGCATAATCAGCAATGTCATATTTCAGCTGCACTTCCTTAAATATGGTTTGAGACAGGCCTACATTAAGAATCGATGCCAGTAAAAGAACGAAAACCAGTATAAATCCGAAAACAGCAGCAATAATCTTGGTCCTTACAATATTCATTTAGCAAAACCTCCAATGATGACATCATCTTCTGTAAAGCTTATCCCTCTGATCTGTCCATTGGGTGAATCATCAACAATATAATAAGCCACATATATTTCTCCATCATCAAATTGAACCCACCCGGAATAACCGATATCTGACACCGGACTTCTGTCATAATCAAGGGGGATAATTCTACTTGCCTGCTGATTTCTTTCCTTAGCCAGTAATGATTCCTTATTCATGAATGCGGCAAACACATTCTGTGTCCAAAAGCCTACCCAGCCTTTACCACCTTGCATATATCTGTGAGTAATCATGTAATAACCGCTGTTTAGCTGACCAGCCACCGGCCTGTGACAGGCAGGTATCGGCATTGCATAGGCACCTTCCCACGTTTCTCCATTATCATATGAGATACATTTATAGCAGTCATCTCCCCTTCCGGAGTTCTCTCTTAAAAAGCATATCAGCACATTTTCTTCCACTTCAATAATACTGCCTTCACAGAAATTGAAGTTTTCCTGTTCAGCAATGGTTATCTCAGGTGACCATGTGATTCCTTTATCATCTGAAAACCACATTTTCTGTGTTAAAAACCCTTTTTCGTTTTTATGATGAGCGGAGATAATCCATCGTCCTTTTGCAGTTTCAAGCAGTCTGTCAGGAACAATGCCGTTTGATGGAAGCAATATGGCTTCTGACCAGTCTTTTCCATATTGATCTCCCAGCCAGAGGAATGTCCTGCCATTCGAATTCTCATTGAACTCAGGTTTATCAACCAGCACAGCTAATGTGCCATTTTTCATTTTTGATATTCTGGGGCAGTTCCATGAATCTGACTTGTCATATGAAGGACCGGTAAATGGTTGCTTTTCGTTCCATGTTCTTCCCCTGTCAATGCTTTTTGACATCATTACTCTCGTATAGCTTCTGTCAGAATGATGTTTGCATTCAAGAAAAACTGTAATCAGCTGATTGTCATCTGTCAGCACCAGATCAGGAAATGCTTCATATATATCATCATTTTTTGCAATTGAAAATTTTTGGATTGCCATTACTATCTCCCCTTTTTCGTTATTATATTATTATATACAACCCTGTCAAAAAAGTACACTGTTATTGATTCAGAAGCGCTTCTATGGTACTATATAACCAGAAAATTAAGGAGATTTATTTATGACTAAAAAAGAAATATGGGTTGTTATTGTACTGTCGATTTTCACATTCGGTATTTATTACCTATACTGGATTTATTCGTTTTCAAACGACATCAAAGTGGCATTAGATGATACAACAATCAATCCAACCCTTGAATTGCTGCTGACAATTATCACTTGTGGAATATATGGTTATTACTGGATGTATAAATATGGGAAACTGATTGCCACTGCTCAGGATAAATACAACTTAACGATTGAAGATAATGCAATTTTATATCTTATCTTGGCAATATTCGGCTTCAGTATCGTCAATCAGGGTATTATGCAGAGCCAGATCAATAACATCATTGATGCAAAGGCAGAGTAATTAAAAGACTTCAATTTTAGTATTGATTCCATTTTTAATCAGTTCAGAAAAAAACATGCTTTCAAGCGTGGATTCCTTGATGGTTCTGGAAAAAGCAATATGAATTTCATTGTTATAGCTTGCAAGCGCACAACTGCTATGTGTCATTTTTCCAGGAACCAGAATGGCTTCATATTTATTGATATATTCAGTCATATACTCAGGTAATTCAACTTTCCCGATATTTGACAATGTTCCTGACTGACATTTCTGTCCTAACTGATAAGATATATAAAGTGTAATCGGTTTCTTAATAAAAAGAGGCAATCTTCTTATCACCGGATTATTTTCCATTCTGACATTATCAGAAAACTGTGCAGTCAGTTTTCTTTTGTTTATTTCCAGCTTAAAAAAATGATGAACCTCATCAATGATTTCAGAAAAGCTGTACTCTCCTCTGTTAGTTTTAAGCTCAGGAATCACATAAGATGAGAAATTACGTAAGGTTTTTGACGGATATATTGTTCTCAGATTAATCGGAACCTGAATTCTGATAGGTCTTAACCTTCTCCTATTCTCTGAGAGCTGTAAATTCTGTAGTACATAAATATATAATGCTGTCAGGTAAGTAGTCACTGTAACATCCTTTTCTCTGGTAACCTTCAGGAGATCCTCCACTTTCATGGTTCCTACAGTAATGTTGACCCTTCTGCTGTCTTCTCTTAATCCGTTGAAGTGATAGGCTTTTGACTTTGTTTTCATGCCGTTTTTCCAGTTTTTATAAAACTTCTTAAAACTGTCCTCCCCTTCAAATATCTGATCTGCTTTTTCTTTATGCTTAGGAATACTTTCCGTCTGAAAAACATTCTTTCCCAGAATTTTGATGTATTCATTCATTAGCGCTTTAACAAAAACCATAGCTCCTGCTCCATCTGTAAGGGCATGAAAGATAATCAGTGAAATCTTGTTTTCAGAATATATGACTTTGAACAAAAACTCATTGTTCAGCTTTTTGTCAATGAACAGGTTGTCTGATAATTCACCTTGAGTTATAACGGGAGATTTATCGTTGCTTACAAAGTAATGCCAGAAAAAATTCTTCCGAAGCTTTACATTAAATACAGGAAACCGTGTCAGTGTTTCAAGGAGCGCTCTTTCAAGGATCTTATCATTGACTTTTTCTTTCATCGTAAGTGACAAGGAGAATAATGAAGTTCTCTTTTTCGGATCAATGATCGGATAAAGTTTACCGGCATTGTCAATGTCAAATGTACTTGCATAAGTACTGTTCACTGATGAAATTGATTCCATTTATCTGCTCATCTTTCTTAACTTCAGATTTCCGGAAGAGGTCTGTAATGTCAGCACCTCTCCCCCTCCATTTACTTCACCTTTATAATTTTGATCTGATGCTGTCAGCTGGCTTTCAAATTCTGAGTCAAAGCTTCCGGAAGAGGTACTGAAAGCATATGTAAAAGGTTGATTTTCTTCAATCTCCACAATAATTCTTCCAGATGATGAACTGATTTCACCTTTTTTAACCTCTGACTGATATTGAACATTGATATTACCGGAGGTGCTTCTTATGTCAGCATATCCAGTAATATTGTTCAAGTCAACTGTACCTGATGATGTCTCTACTGTCAGGTGCTCTCCATTGACAGATGCTGTGTCGATGTTACCGGAAGTACTCTCGATATTCACTTCTCTGCTGCTGATTTCACCTAGATCAATTTCTCCTGAAGAAGCACTTAATCTAACAGAATCTGCATCAATCATGTTAATATTGACATTACCAGATGTCGTATACCCTTTAAAGGTTTCTGTAGCTAAGGAACCTTCAATTCTAATGTTGCCAGATGATGTCCCCAGTGTGATGTCCTTTGAGTTCATATTAGCTGTTTTAATATTCCCTGATGTAGTAATCAGCGTAATATTGCTGTTGGAGGAATTATCATTCTGAAAAACTATGTTTCCTGACGAATTGTGAATAGTGATTCTTTTTTCATAAGTGCTTGGTATCATGACAATAAGTGTTGCATCATAGATGCTTGAAAAGCTGAAAATTCTGTTTTCATCATAAACCAGTTCATATGACAATTTATCATTTTCCTTTGACTCAATCAGGTCAAGCGGTTTTCTGTCATCTTTCATGTAATAAATCCCCTGCAGGAAAACCTTGAACTCACTGCTGTCATTAAATTCCACTTCAACATCGGTTGAGGAAGAATCAATCGTCAGTTCAATAATTGAACCTGTCTCATTTGTATAGCTGACATCAAAAGTCTTTTTTTCATATCCCTGGCTGATCAGCCGGTTTTCATTCATTTGACTGAAATTCATTGTATGCCAGAATTCAAATCCATTAGCAGCTGCAATGATTGCATAGGTAGCTATCAGCGAAAAAACAAGAATTGTGACGAGTATCAGTAATACATATTTAATCTTCATCATATGTTACTTCCTTTATTTTAATTAAATTAATATTTGATTTCAGATAAGTAATCGTTATTTTCACAAATCCCTTTGTGAGGAAGAACGAACCGATCATAATCAGTAATCCAAGTGAAATCAACGCAATTCCAGCGGTGATACATGCCGCAACAGGAAAAGGATTAAAGGTGAAAACCGGACTTATGGCTACTGCAAAACCGGAAATGAGTAAAGCAATCCCAGTCATGAACAAAGAGAAAAACACTGAAAGAATGGATATGAATATGGGAAAGACGAAAATAAGATTAAGCAGTCCCAGCCCAAACCCTGCCATCAGTGCTCTTGTCACTGTCTTAAAAGTTTTTTCCCTGACAGCTTCACCCATATAAAACTCTGCCTTATGTTTCTTGGCAATTTTTCTGGGACTGCCGAATTCATCTATTATCAGACTTTCGGTTTTCCCTTTAGTAATGCCTACTTCAATATGTTCTTTATAGTCATACAGTATGTCTTCAATTTCTTCCTTTGGCAATCCCCTCAGAGAAGATCTCATGGTATTTAAAAACTGAACTTTGTTCATTAACAGCTTCCCCCTTTAATAATATCATCCACGCTTTGTATAAAATCAAGCCATTGCTCTTTTAACTTGATTTGAGTTTTCTTGCCAAGCTCTGTCAGCTGATAGTATTTTCTTGCCGGCCCCTCTGATGATTCTCTGATGTAGGTATTGACATATCCGTCCTGTTTCAACCTTCTGAGAAGTGGATAAATGGTGCCGTCTGATATGTTTATTTTTTCCAGTAAAATGGAAGTGAGTTCATATCCGTATTTTTCATTCTCATATAAAAGGGATAACACACATAATTCAAGCACCCCTTTTTTAAACTGTATATTCATATATCCACGCTTTCGTATATAGTTCACTACCTTATTATGTAAGGTACTACATTATATTATAATAGCTTTTTTTGAATGTCAATAGTTTCTAAGCAGTTTTTTTAGTTTTTTGTTTCATGAATAAAACTGAACCCAAGCCTAAGATAAGAAAGACAGGCATGAATACGAAAACCGACTCAAGACCGAATCGTATTGTGGTGAAAGACCCAAGCATAGGACCGATGGCCCAGGCAATGCTTCCGACTGTTCCTTGTATCCCGAAGAGAGTCCCTCGCCTGTCATCAGGAACCAGCGTCACAGCATATGACATAATCAAAGGTTCAATACCACCGATGGCAAAGAATATGAGAATATAGAAAATGGAGAATGATACTAGTGTATTTGTGAACAGTAACGGAATGGAAATCAGTATCCCCACAATCAGATAAATGACAATCAGTTTCTTTTTGTCATACCGGTCACCAAGTCTTGATAAAAGCAGAGCAGATAATGCAGTGACAATGCTGGTCGCTGCTGTGATAAGCCCTGTGGTCATGGCACTTCCTTCAATGGACCCTCTGATCTGCTGGATGTATAATGAAATATATGGAGATGGAAAGGTTCTTCCAAGACGAATGAAAAACACAATCAGCAATGTGATAATCACCACAGGAGTTAATATATATTTAAATTTAATTTTTCTGATTTCGTGATCGCTTTTCTTTTCTCTTTTTGTTTCTTTGACAAAGAAGATAACAACAAAAAGTGTTAACAGCATCAGTCCGCCACCTAACATGAAACTGAATTTATACCCGATAGCTTCGGCTAGAATCCCCCCTAAAGCCGGACCAAGCGAATATCCTATGAAAGTAGATGATGTCAGAACTCCTAAAGCATATGACATGTGTTCATCAGGTGTTTCTGATGAGATCAAAGCTGCTGCAGCGGTAATCGTTCCTGTCAGAAATCCCTGAAGGACTCGAAATGCGATTAACCCGCCAACTGAGTTGACTATACCAAGACCGAACAGAATAACCGCTGCACTGCCAATTGCTCTGATCAGCATTGGTTTTTTCCCGCCTCGATCAGATATCATTCCCCATATGGGAGCCATAATAGCCATTCCAATAGCTGGTGAAGCATTTAAAATCCCGGTAATGAGTTTTATCTGATCAGGGTCGACAACCCCAAGATCCTGTATGTAAAATGACAAAAAAGGCATACCAAAACTAAATGACATCAATGACATGATCTGGACACCCCAAACAATGTATAAGGTGGTTTTCCAGTTCTTGCTCATCTATGAAAGACCATGCTTTTTCATCATCTTCCTTATAAATGCAACGCCTTCAGTGACAAGAGTGTCTCCATTTTCGGCTAATTGCCTCCATACCCAGGTAGACATATTATCGGTACAGTCGACAAAGCTTTCCAAAGCAGCATATCCATTGTAATTCATTTCTGCAAGTGCTTTGAAAATGTCATCCCAGTTGACAAGCCCGGTTCCTGGTATTCCTCTGTCATTTTCACAAAGATGATAGTGCATCAAGTCATCACCGACTAATCTGGTTGCTTCGTAAAATGATTTTTCCTCGATATTCATATGATAGGTATCAAGATGGATCCTGATATTGTCCATCCCGATCATCTCTTTTAACATTTTTGCCTGAGAAGCGGTATTAACTAAAAAAGTCTCATACCTGTTGACAGGTTCAAGCCCTATCATCACATTGAACTGTTTAGCATAAACTGCCACTTCTCTCAGGCTATCTGCTGAAAACATATACTCCTGTTCAGTAGGGCGATGATCAATGCTCTTGATATGCTGCGAATAGATGACACCTGAAAAATTTGTTTTTCCGGTGTCATGAACTGCTCTGACACATTTTTTCAAGTAGTCAACACCATTTTTCCTGATGTTCTCATCTTCACTTGTGATATCTGTCTCGCTGGTAAGCACAGTTGAAAAGACTGCATCAAAATCAAGCTTTTCAAGCCTTTCTCTGACTGCTGAGGCATCATACTTGTTTAAAACCATCAATGGGATTTCTATGAAATCCATGCCAAGCTGTTTTGCTCTGTCAATCAAGTCCAGTTGTTCATTACTCCACTCGGTACACCATGCATAAGCATGTATTCCTAATTTCATTTTGACTCCTCCTATAATCTCGCCACATGACTGTCGATGGCAGCTTTTTTTACTGCCTCAGCCACTACTTTTCCTACTCTCTTATCAAATGGTTCAGGAATCACATAATCACAATTCAGTTCTTCCTCAGATACCAGTGAAGCAATGGCATAAGCTGCAGCGATTTTCATGTCATCATTGATATCACTGGCACGAACATCAAGTGTTCCTCTGAATATACCTGGAAATGCCAGTACATTGTTAATCTGGTTGGCAAAGTCTGAACGTCCTGTTCCTACCACCAGTGCTCCTGCTCTTTTTGCTTCATCCGGCATGATTTCAGGGACAGGATTTGCCATGGCAAATATAATCGGATCTTCAGCCATGCTTTTAACCATTTCCTCAGTCAATACACCGGGAGCTGATACTCCAATGAACACATCCGCTCCTTTAATAACCTCTCCTAACGATCCTTTTTTCAGTTCAAGATTGGAAATCTCTGCCATCAGCACTTTTTCATCATTTAAGTTGTCTCTGCCTTTATAAATGGCTCCGCTTCTGTCACAGAGGATTACTTTTGACAATCCCATGCTCATTAAAAGCTTTGTGACAGCAATACCTGCTGCTCCAGATCCGTTCACCACTACTTCGATTTCTTCCATTTTCTTCTTTGCGATTTTCAGAGAATTAATCATGGCAGCCAGTGTAACCACCGCTGTACCATGCTGGTCATCATGAAAGATCGGTATGTCACATTCTGCTTTAAGTCTTCGTTCAATTTCAAAACATCTTGGAGCAGAAATATCTTCAAGGTTGATTCCTCCGAAGCTTCCTTCAAGCAACTTCACTGTATTGACAATGTCATCTACATTTTTACTTTTAATACAAAGAGGAAATGCGTCGACATCGCCAAAACATTTGAACAGCACGCACTTACCTTCCATGACAGGCATACCTGCTTCAGGTCCTATGTCTCCCAGTCCAAGTACTGCTGTCCCGTCAGTGACAACTGCCACCAGATTGTGTCTTCTTGTATATTCATATGATAGATTAACATCTTCTTGAATTTTCAGACATGGCTCTGCTACTCCAGGTGTGTAAGCCAGTGATAAGTCATGTTTATTGTTGACTTCTACCGTACTGACAACTTCTATCTTACCTCTCCATATTCCATGCATTTTAAGCGATTCTTCTTTAATTGACATCAAACTTCCTCCATATTCTTTATGATATTTATCAATAGCCTGTCAAGTACAGGGTTATCATTCAATCGACCATCCATTTCCAGTGAAATGAAAGTATATTTCTTGCAGCAAGCTACAACAGGAAGTTTATTTTTCTGTCCGGTTGTGATTTTACCAAAAGACGGCTTTTCAAAAGAATGAGCCAGTATTTTATCAAATTCGCCTTTGACATATCTTGTTGCCACATGATCAATATATCCTTTTTTACTGTTGTACCAGTATGAAAATCCGTCTTTACCATATTCATTCTGTATTTTTTTGTCGCAGGCAATGAAAGACAGCCCTTTCAGATCACAGTTCTCTCCTATTTCCTCCGGGAAAATAGGTGTGAAGGTATAAGGGTTGTCCTCTACCATATAGGTATCGCCTTGATCCGGCATGATAAATACAAGATGGTTATCTGATAATGTTTTTTCCTGTTTCAAGTATTCTTCTGGAGAAGAAATGAGGACTGTGGCCTCATCGGATAAGTCACATGGTTTGAGGTAACGGCTTTCACTTACATATTTCTTAGCCGCATCACCAATGGCATAGACCGGAGTCACCATTTTTTCTTCTTTGAATACTTTTAAAACAAATCTGTCTTTGTTGACCAGTGTTTCATTATGCAGAAGTTCTATATCCACATAGATAATGCTGTCTTCATCTATTTGAGGAACAGTTAATTGAATGATTCCTGCAAGTTTGCTTCGACATGATTCGCTTGATATTGAATCAAGAAGATAAGATTCATATACTTTCTCATCGTCTCTGATAGTGGCCATCATGGACAGATTATCTGCAGAAAGATGACTGTCATTTAGCAGCCATGCTTCCACATCTATTATTTCATTCTCATAAGCCTGCCATCTGTCACATCTCAAAGATGCTTTCAATGGCTGTAAGCTGTCCCTGAAAGCGAAATAAGACTGCTTAGGGACTCTGTCAACATCAAGCAATGTCTTCATCCAACCTGAAGGCCATGCGTCAATCAGAAGATGAATAGCAGTATAAATCAGAACATCATTTCTTCTTCTGAATGCTTCAGTCATCAGTTTTGTTGCAAAAGCCTGGTGATGCTGGCTCTCATTAATCCATTCTTTAATGGTCGACTGTTCTTCGTACCAGTCTCCATGCATGGTATTCGTCTGAGATTTTATGATTTTATCAGGAATCCAATAATCCTCATCATGCTCAGGAAGCCATTCTTCTGGATAATATTTTCTCATGACTTCATAATTATCCAGTCCTTCAGCACCGTATTCACCGCATCCGGTTTTCCAGCCGATTTTCACCGCGGGAAGATACCCTTTATATAACATCCCAAGCGGAATGGCATGGTTGGTATACCACATGTTATAACAGTGAAAATCAGAAAGGCCCTTGTTTGTTGGCGGATCATAGTCACCTTCCACTCTCTTGATGACTCTGTCCGGATTTTCAAAATAGATGGCAGCGTCGCAGGCATCAAAAAACAGTTCAAGTTCTTTTCTGCTCAGATGACGATGAGATAAGCTGTATTTTTCAGGAGCAAACGGTTCATTGATATAGGTCGCCACAATGACTGAAGGGTGATTTCTGACCAGCCGTTCCATTTCCCCTGCCTGTTTTATTCCTTCAAAAAATTTGTTTTTACGCATATAGCCAAACAAGGGGAGATCAACCTGATTCAGCATTCCAAGTCTGTCACAGTAATCATAGATTTCTTCCTGAACAGGTCTCTGAGTGATTCTGTAACAATTCATATGACAGTATTTTGCTATCAGTATATCTTCAATCAGCTGATCATAGTCGTCTCTGGCTACACAAAGCTGCAGATGCCCCATTTCATTGGCACCTCTTAAAATGATTTCATTGTTATTTAAATACAGTGTCCCTTTTGGTTCATTCATCTCATCCATATGGAATTTTCTCATTCCAAAGGTGGCTTCGAGGCAGGCATCATCTATCTGACACTGGCACATGTATAAATACGGGGAGTCACATTCCCATAATTTATATTTATCAAGTTGACTCTCAATCTGATAAAAATTATCTCCGTATCCAAGCTTAATCTGCTTGCTTATTATGATTTTTTCATCTGATATAAAATTACAAGGTAAAACAGCAAGAAGTAACTCTCTATCTGTGTTCTCTTCTATATGACTAAAGACATTAACGGTGACATCGATTTTTTTATTGTCAATATCTGGTCTGACAAAGATGTCTTTGATGAAAATCTCTTCTCTCTGTTCAAGATAGACTTTATCAAAGATGCCTCCTCCTGCCGGACAGTGATGCCATCCATCCTGCGGATCATCCCATCCAAGACCTGTGGCTGCATACAATTTATCACCATTGACATGCATATTGTTGTTCCCAATTGTGGGGATATCATTTCTGACAATGATCTTCAGCTGTATTTTATCTTTGCAGTATTTTGTGATGTCACATTCAAATTTAGCAAAAAAGCCTTCATGATAAGTCACATGCTCATTATTGACATACACATCACAATAGTAATCTACTCCTTTGAAAACCAGATAGATTTTTTTGTCCATATCAAACTCAGCAGTGTTCATCTCAGCCAGATATTCTGAGGTCCATCTTCCTACCGGGCCATGATAATGCGGAATATTCACTTTTCTGTAATTCTGTTCATTTTCAAATCTGAAATCAAATGTGTTGATATAGGATCTTTTTCTCTCAACTGGTAAAGGACTGGCATGTCTTTTTAAGAATGGTTTAAATTGCTCAGTCAATTGCAATATTCCCTTTTTAAAATCTTTTACATTTTCTTCATAGGTCATTTTTTCATATTCAACTGTCACATCATTTTTCACAAATAATTTTCTTGGATAATCATTTGGCAGTATTTCTTTCAACAGGTCTTTTCTGCCACTGACACTATTGTTTGCTATATTGGCAAAAACGTCTTTCTCAGCCATCTCAGTAACCTCTCTCATTGTATTAGTATGATTATACACAATAATATTTTACAATAAAAGAAAAAGCCTTAAAAAGGCTTTTCTTTTTATGGGAATATTCCCCTGATTCGTTTCGCATCGCATAATCTTTCAAGCGCCACTGCATAAGCTCCCATACGCATGGTGGTGTGAAGTTCCTTTTTACTGTCCCAGACCTCATTGAATGCCCTGATGATAATCTTCTCAAGTGTTCGATTGACTTCGTCCTCATCCCAGGTTAATGCCTGAATGTTCTGAACCCATTCAAAATATGAAACAATAACACCACCTGCATTTGCCAGAATATCGGGAACCACAATAATTCCTTTAGATGCCAGTATTTTATCAGCCTCATTGGTTGTTGGTCCATTAGCACCTTCTACCACAATTTTTGCTTTTACATCATTGACTATCTCATCATTGATCTGATTTTCCATGGCAGCAGGAATCAATACATCAACATTCAAAGTAAGAAGCTGCTTGTTTGTTATATGTTCCACATGCTCTTGACTGTATTCGCTCAGCATCCCACCGTTTTTAGTATATTCCAGTACTTTTTCGACATCAAGACCTTCTGCTTTAAATATCCCTCCAGTTACATCGCTTAATGCAAGTACTTTCATACCCTCTTTCGAAAGCAGTCTGGCTGCTGTTCCGCCAACATTACCTACCCCTTGAATCGCTACTGTTGTTTCAAGCACAGGCAATCCCAGACGATGAAGAATCTCTCTGGTAATCAGCATCACACCACGGCCAGTAGCAGCGCTTCTGCCCAGTGATCCTCCAATGCCGATCGGTTTCCCAGTGACCACACCACTGACTGTATATCCTTTAAACATGCTGTAAGTATCCATGATCCATCCCATGACCTCTTCGTTTGTATTGACATCTGGTGCAGGAATGTCTTTTTCAGGACCAATCAGCGGTAATATCATTGCAGTGTACCTTCTTGTCAGTCTTCTGAGTTCTGCTCTCGATACACTTTTAGGATCTACATTGACAGCTCCCTTACCTCCACCATATGGCAGGTTAACAACTGCACATTTAAATGTCATCCAGGCAGCAAGTGCTTTGACTTCGTCAATTTCAACATCTGGATGAAATCTGATTCCGCCTTTGCATGGTCCCCTTGAACTTGAATGCTGAACTCTGTAACCTTCAAAAACCTTGACATCACCATTATCCATTTCAACTGGAATCGCTACTTTCAGCTCTCTTTCAGGATATTTCAATGCCTCATAATCTTTTTTAGGAAGATTAAGAATCGTTGCAGCTGCTTCGATTGTTTCCAATACATTATCATACGGATTATATTTTGCCATTACTGTTACCTCCATTACCCATTAATTCCATTATATGCTAAATATTTTAATATACTTACCGTAAAGCATTTAAAATTTAACATTTTTTATATATTTAAGTTTACTAAATAAACTTTCAATGCTTTTTTCTTCAAGGTCAAAAGGCTGCTCCTTTTCAAGAATTGACTCAAGATGATGTGCATCAGATGTTCTTAAACATTGATACCCTTCATATTGCTGAGATGCTTCCACTTCAACAAAATTTATCATCAGATCTTCGGGAACTGTCCCTAATATGCTTAAGATTCCTGTAGCTTCTCTATAGATATGTGAAGGAATGAAAACCCCTCCCATGTCAATGACTATTCTGTTGATTTCATCAATACTGTACCCGCATCCAGTCAGAAGAAACTGGTCATGCTGACCCACCAGTTCATCATTTTCATCAAGTATCAGCTGATTCCCGAACAAATCACTTCTGTTTTTTATATCAGGCAGGCTTTCATTAATCAGCTGGTCAAACTTTTTCAATGTGTCAAGATCACTGAACAGGCACAATACATGAATATCTTCTGATGTGCTTACCTCCATCCCAGGAACGACGATAATGTCTTTCTCTGAAGCACATTTCATGCAGCTTTCTACATTTAACATGCTGTTATGATCAGTGATGGCAATAAAAGAAAGTTCTTTCAAGCATGCCATGTTGACAATGTTATTAGGCGTCATATCATCATCCGCACAAGGAGATAATGCTGTATGAATATGTAGATCCGTAAAATATTTCATGATCAGTTTTCATCCCCTGACATAATCATTCTTATAATATAAAAAATACCGATGACATCTGTTATTGACCGCTGGACTCCAGAATCAGGTATTCGCACAACTCATAGATTTTCTTCTCTGTTTGAACCAACATGATATCTTCATCCACTGCTTTGGTAATAACAGATTCACTGACTTGATTGTTTTCTGCGATTAGGATGACCGGGCATTCTTTCAACGAGGCTATTGCAACAATATTGATATTATCCTGTATGGTAATCCACAGATTGTCTTTCTGCACATTTGCAATGGCATATGACAGCAGATCAGAAATATAGACTCCATTAAAATCTCTGTCATCAAGTTGATCGGTTAATATTTTGAGCTTATATTTCTCTGCAAAATTCTTAATTCTCATTTTTTTCAGTCCTGTTCATCGTATGCGGTAATTCGCTTTCAAGTTCAATCATCTCTGAAGCCAGTTGTCTGACTCTTTCACGCAATTTAAAGACACAGTCTGTTTCTTTTGCTATTCCTCTGACAATATCTTCAGCAAGTGCCTTGCAGTTAGGTGCTCCGCAGGCACCGCAGTCAAGACCTGGCAAGTCTTTTTCTATCTTCTCTATCTGCTCAATTTTACCAAGTGCAATCATCACATCATCATCCAGTTTCAGCACACTGCTTGGGAAAATCGGTTCACTCCATGTAATTGCTTTTGATAAAACCGGTTTTATCTGTGCTTTTTCTGATTTGGCTTCTTCCATATGCTGTTTGAGTCTTGATTTTGCCACATACCTGTTTTCAACAGCTAAAGGTCCTCCCAGACATCCTTCTGGACAGGACAACGCCTCTATGAAGACAACATTTTCAATTTTATCATTTTCAATCTGCTCAAAAACCTTGATGATGTTCTGTATGCCGTCAACAGCTAATGTCTTGCCGCTGGACAAAGCATTTGACTCACCTCCGGAGCCAGCCCACCCTACGCCAATATCACTTGAAAAAATATTGGTCTGATTGTCATCTTCTGTGTTTTTAAGACTTTCATGAACTAACCCGTAAATCTCACTGATGGGAATCACTCCGTTCACTGCAGACTTCTTGATTCCAATCGGACTTTTCACAGCTGTCACTTTAGCTGCACATGGTGAAATGAAAAAAATGCCAAGTTCATTTTCACTGATTCCGAATTTTTCACTGAACAGTTTTCTTGCCATGACCGCAGAAATCTGCATAGGCGATTCAAGTTTTAAAATATTATCAATCAGACCGGGGAATCTCATTTGAATCAACCTGACAACTGCAGGACATGCACTGGAAATCATCGGCTTTTTAAAATTTTCAGTCTGAAGCCTTTTTTCTGTTTCAGCAGATACAAGCTCTGCTCCTGCTGCCACTTCGAAAACACCATCAAACCCGATATTCTTTAGCGCAATGAGGAGTTTTTTCCGCGAATATTCAGATGGAAACTGGCCATAGAAAGAAGGTGCAGGCAAAGCAATCGCTTTTTGATAATTACCAATCATCTCCAGTTTGTCAGCAACAGCCTTTTTGGCATGATGAGGACAGACTCTGATGCACTCTCCACAGTCAATACATCTTTCCTTGATAATATATGCCTTCCCGTTTCTGACCCTGATTGCTTCTGTGGGGCAGGTTTTTATACAGTTTGTACATCCTTTGCATTTATCTTTATCCAGTGTTACCGAGTTTATAAATTCTTCCATTGCCACCTCTAAAAGTTTATCGTTATTTTCAAAGTAGTGCCTTTACCTACTTCGCTTTTTATTTCTAACTGATCCGAATGTTTCTTAATGTTCGGAAGTCCCATTCCCGCTCCGAATCCCATTTCTCTAATGTTCCCAGGTGCAGTAGAGTACCCTTCCTGCATCGCCAGTTCAATATTCTCTATGCCCGGTCCGTTATCTTCAATGATGATTTCAATATGCTCTTTAAAAAATTCTGCATATCCTTTCCCGCCACCACCGTGAATAACCGCATTCATTTCCGCTTCATACATGGATATCACTGCTCTTTTGATTACTTCTGGCGACACTCCAAGCTGCTTCAGTATTTTCTTGACACTGCTGGAAGCTTCGCCTGCAGAGATGAAATCATCTTTTTGAATATCAAAAACTTTTACCATCGACTGATTCATTCTTCATGTACTCCACCAGTGATCCCATGCTCATATAATTTCCCGCAGGCAACAAACATAGGTAATTTTGTACAGATGATATTGACTCCGAGTTCCCTCGCAAGATCAAGTGATACCTCAGGCGGTACTTTTCCCCTGACAAATACAATAGCTTTGATATCCATCATTTCAGCAGTTCTCACAACTTGCGGGTTGGTTAATCCCGTCAGCAGAATTTCATTGTCTCTGGCAAAAGCCATCACATCACTCATGAGATCTGCACCGCAGGCTGTCAAAAAGTCTGATTCACATTTTTCGTTTGAAAAAAGAATATTACCATTTAAAATCTTTGCAATATCACATACCTTCATAGTTACTCCTCTTTGTTCTGTCAAAATCTATTTCGTAAGAAACCACTTTGTTTCTTCCCTGTTCCTTCGCTTGAATCAGACATAAGTCTGCCATTCTGAGATAACCTTTTGTGTGCCCTCTGACCACGGTGACCACACCCATGCTGATAGTTGTTTTTATTCCACCTTCAATTTCTATTTCAGAAACAGTGGTTCTGATTCTTTCTGCTATTTCCCTGGAATCCTTGACTCCAATATTATCAAGAAATATCATGAACTCATCACCACCGAATCTGGCGACTACATCTGATTTTCTTATCATGCATTGTAAAGTAGCGGCAATAGCCTGTAATGTGAAATCCCCATATTTATGTCCATATGCATCGTTGATATACTTGAAATTATCAATATCAATAATTATAAAGGAAAAGCATCCCCCCATTTCACTGATGACAGCTTCTCTCGGAAGTACTACTTCGTCAATCATGAAACGTCTGGTCTTCA
>JAFGUQ010000242.1 GCA_016938455.1 Clostridia bacterium | reverse complement strand
TGAAACATATCGTTCCTATTACTGCGGACTTTGCAGAAGCCTAAGGGATCATTATGGCTTGAAAGGACAAGTCACCTTAAGTTTTGATATGACTTTTTTGATTCTTCTACTCACTGGCTTATATGAACCAGATACGAAAGAAGACCAGACAACTTGTATTGCTCATCCTTTTGAAAAACATCCCACATCCATGAATGAAATCACAGATTATGTAGCAGATATGAATATCATGCTTTCCTACTATAAGGCCATGGATGACTGGAAGGATGAGAGAAAAATTACCAGCAGAACTTTTGCAGCTTTCTTAAGAAAAGAGCAGTCCCAAATCGAACGGAAATATCCTAGAAAAGCACGTAAAGTAAGCTCTTACTTAGAGAAAATACACTTATGTGAAGCTGATCACGAAGAGAATATTGATTTGATTTCTGGTTATTTCGGTGAAATTATGGCAGAATTATTTGCTTACAAGGCCGATGAATGGGAGACTTCCCTTCGGAAAATTGGATTTTACTTAGGAAAATTTATCTATTTAATGGATGCTTATGAAGATATTGAGAAAGATCTTAAGGATAAAAATTACAATCCTTTTTTAAATCGTTACCAAGAAGAAGATTTTCAGGAAAGCTGTCGTATGATCTTGACCATGATGATGGCTGAATGCTCCAAAGAATTTGAAAAACTACCAATTATCCAGCACGTAGAAATATTACGTAATATTATTTATTCTGGTGTCTGGTGCAGATTTGAAAGTGTATCAAAAAATAGGAAGGACTTAAAAGACAATGTATGATCCCTATCAGGTTCTTGGTATTTCCAGAACAGCAACGGATGAAGAAATCAAGAAGGCATATCGTTCCCTAAGCCGAAAGTATCACCCGGATGCAAATATGAACAACCCAAATCAGGCACAGGCCGAGGAGATGTTTAAGAACATACAGCAGGCTTATGAGCAGATTATGAAAGAAAAAGAGCAGGGTGCCAGCGGTTATGGCAGCTTTGGAGGCTTTGGTGGTTTTTCAGACTTTGGCAACTATCAGAATCGACACAGCAGTCAGAATACCGATGAATATTCTCTTCATATGATGGCAGCGGCTAATTATCTGAAGGGTCAACATTATCGAGAAGCGCTGAATGTTCTTTCTGGTATTCGTGATCATACTGCTCTCTGGTTTTATTATAGTGCTATAGCTAATTCTGGCCTTGGTAATAATGTCATTGCTTTAGAGCAGGCAAGAAAAGCTGTA
>JAFGUQ010000241.1 GCA_016938455.1 Clostridia bacterium | reverse complement strand
TTTTAAAGGTCAAATATATTATATAACCATTTATAGTGAATAAGCAATAGATTTCTTTTATTAATCAATAAAAAAGGAATCTTTCGATTCCTTTTATGCTTTATTTTCTTCAATATATCGTTTTATCTTGCTTGTTGTGGTCTTTACGAACTCTTTATCACGAATAATAACCTCTTTTATGTTCTTGTAATTGACAAGATTCTTATTGATTTCTCTGACTAGATCATCAAAAACTTTCTTGACAGTGGCTTTTTCAGCATTTCCAAAGTCATTTTCAATGGCTTCAAGATCCGGATATACAGATAAAGTGACAGATAAATCATCGTTCTTATCTACTTCTTTTCCGAAAACCATGGACTCAAGAACATACTTGCTTGTGTTGATCAGTGATTCTATTTCCTCAGGATAAATGTTCTTTCCGTTTTTCGTGACAATGACACTTTTCTTTCTTCCCGTGATATAGACAAATCCACGGTCATCCATGTAACCCATGTCACCGGTATGGAAGAATCCGCCTTCAAAAGCTTCTCTGGTCAATTGCTCTTCATTCAGATAACCGACCATGATGTTTTCACCTTTTGCAACAATTTCGCCAATCCCTTCACTGTTAGGTTCCCAGATTTGAATTTCCACATCGGGAAGCGCTTTTCCTGCTGCGGCATCTTCAAATTCGGTATCGCTGTTAAGAGCAAGAATAGGAGAACATTCTGTTAATCCATATCCCTGATAAAAAGACAGACCTACATTACGGAAAAACTCAGCGACTTCAGGAGAGATACCCGCTGCTCCGGAAATGAAAATTCTCACATACCCGCCTAATCCTTCATAAATGGCTTTGAACAATTTCTTTCTCAGATCGATTTTCAGCTTCAAAAGGAAATTCGATATTTTGATTGCTTTTCTCAGTTTGGGTGCAGAACCTGATTTCTCAGCTGACTTCCAGAGTTTCTTGTACATTCCTTCAAATAGAAGAGGAACACCAAGCATAACAGTGGCTTTGGCTTCTTTCAGATTCTGAACAATATATTTTAATCCTTCGCAATAGGCGATAGAAGCACCTCGATAAAGAGGACATAAGAATCCGCAGGTACATTCATAAGTATGATGCAATGGTAGCAGTGATAGAAAAACATCAGAAGGGTCGATGTAAAGCACAGATGACATGGCCATCAGATTGGATGCCAGATTATGATGTGTCAGCATAACTGCTTTTGAGGTTGATGTTGTCGCTGAAGTATAGAGAAGAATAAGCACTTTGTTGATATCTATTTCAATATCCAGATAATCTCTGTTACCGCTGCTTAACAGTTCATGCCCTTTACTGATGGCGGATTCATAGGAAATAAATTTTCCTGACTGTTCTGAAGGCGGAAGATCCATTCCGATGAAATATTCGATATAATCGAATTTTCCAGCGATAGAGCGTATGACATCTTCTTTTCTTCCTGAATAAATAATGGCTGACGGTTTACACGATTCAAGAATATTGATGATTTCATTTTCCGGAAGTTCCTTATCTACAGGAACCACCATACCAACACCATTGACAACAGCCATATAAGAAGTCGCCCACTGGTATCTGTTTTCTCCAGTGACAACGACTTTTTTGTCTTTAAGACCTAAGCTGATCAGAAAAGTTCCTAATGCTTCAACCTCTTTGACATAATCTTTGTATAAGATATCTTCATATACTGCTGTCTGCTTGTTCTTCACTTTGAATGAAACGTTTTCCCCGAAAACTTTCAAACCTGAATAGAGCAGATCCTTTATATCTTTGATCTCTCTGACTTCATGAATCCAGTCAAAACCTTTTCTTTCCATCGTATTCCTCCCAAATAAATTTCTTTACTATTTCATGATACAATAGAGCCTGTTTAAAATCAAGAAAACCTGCTTTCCAGCAAAAAAATACTTAATTCCATGAAGAATTTATGGTATATTATACTAATGATAGTAGTATTGCAGAAGGTATTCAATAAACTTAAAAAGAGGATAAGCTTAAGCTCAGTCGGGAAAATCATTGTAATGGTGATTGGACTGGTGATGCTGGTGGCCTATCTTTTCTACTTGTTCGAAAGCAAAATCAATACTGATTTATCCTATGCAGATGCCATATGGTGGGGGTTTGTGACAGTCACGACAGTAGGTTATGGAGATATTCCGGTACTGACACTGGGCGGAAAGATCGTAGCCACTTTTCTGATGCTCATCGGAATCGGTTCCTTCGGTCTGATTACAGCTTCAGTCGCCACGATTTTCATAGATAAGATGTTTAAAGGGGAAAGCGGTAAAATGAAAGTAAATGTTAAGAATCATATAGTCATTTTCGGGTGGAATAACAAAACAAGAAATATCATTGAGGAAATTAAGAATGAGGATATCACCAATGAAATCTTAGTAGTGACTAATAAGAAAGATATGAAGAAACCCAAAATTGACATTCATTATGTCAATGGGGAAGAAACCGATGACATAACGCTTGATCATGCCAATATACAATATGCTTCCAAAGTCATTGTGCTCTCAGATGAGACACTTGATTCTCCGCAAATGCAAGATGCCAAGTCTGTACTGATCTGTCTTGCTGTGGATAAAATAAACACAGATATCCATATCGTCGCAGAAATCGCAGATGAATCCAATATCAACCATTTTAAAAGAGCGAATGTGGATGACTATATCATCACCAATCAGATTGCTTCTAAAATCATTGCAAGAGGTGCCATGCATAAACATGTGTCTGAAGCGATTAAAGAACTGACCACCAATTCTTTCGGAAACGAACTGTATGAAAAAGAAATCAATGGTCTTGTACAGCCGATAGCATTTTCAGAATTGTCTAAAATGTACCTAGACCAGCATCAGAGCATATTAATCGGCATAGTAAAAGAGGGAAAAACAATAATTAATCCCTCTACAGACATGCTAGTCAGCAATAAAGATTCCATTATCTATATCAGCCAAGAGGCCATTTAGCATTGGTAATTCTAAATACGACAGGATTAGGCCAGTCTCTTGATGAATAAGGTCTGAAACATCTCATGGCATTAATATGAAGCCCGTTTTCATCCTGAGTGAATCTTGTGGTGGTATCTGCTTCAGGGTGATGCTCCAATGTAGTTCCGTTTTGTCCGACCATTTCAATTTCAGAATGTTCAGTTGCCATGACGTTTTTCAAGGTGATGTTCATTCGTTCACCATAAGGCCAGGGCCCTTTTGTATAGAAAGCATAGACTGTATCAGTGTTTTTCTTTCTGGTATAGTAAATACCACCCTCCTCACTTGAGACATGCCATGGACGCACATCATAAATCGCTTCACTGCAGAAAAACATGAACAGTCCAAGCTCCTGAAGCAGCCTTTCCTGTTCAAACGGAATCTGTCCATAGGTATCAGGAGTGACATTCAAAAGAATATTGCCCCCTTTGGAACGGGTATCTATGACCAGTTTAATCAGATCGGTTCCTGACTTATAATTCTCGTTGGTAGCTTTATAGGCCCAGGCATTCCCGAGGCGGTAACATGCTTCCCACGGTTCATCGATGATTTCATCAGGGAGTTCCAGTTCTGGTGTGGGCATTTCACTTCTGGTAATCACCGTTTCGGGACTTAAATCCCAAACAATATCCTTCAGATCAGCAGGAGGACCATCAAAGAAAACTGTGGCGATCTTGCCATAGTTTCCAAAGATTTCTCTTATCTGAGCTTCATTATAGGATCTTAAGCCAGGATTATTGGCAGGAATGACTTCGTCTGTGGCAAAATGGAGATGAATGTCATTTTCAAGACACCAGGTGAAATCGAGGGGAGAAAAGTAAAGACCGGTTTCTATATCAAACTTCCTGAATGATTCATATACACTTTTCATGACATCTTTGCCAAATCTGGTGTTCATGACATTAAATGGAGTCGTCCTGGTATCAAACATGCAGAATCCGTTGTGATGTTTAGAGGTGAAAACGGCATATTTCATACCAGCGGTTTTTGCCAGTAACGCCCATTCGTCAGGATTGAACCTGGTAGGATAGAAAAGATCAGGTAATTGACTGTACATTTTGTCGATCGGTTCTTGATCAGCTCCAATCATCCAATGTGATTCTACGACTCCCACAGTGACATCAACTGTCCAGTGAATGAACATTCCAAGACCCATATCGAGAAACTGTTCTTCTTTTTCTGTCATGTTTCTTTTAGATTTTTCCAGTTCATCAATGGTGACATCAACGAATATTTTTTTAATATTTTTACTCATAATTTCTCCAAAAAAGTTAATTATTAAGAGTATATAGTGTATTATAAATAATGTAAATATGTTGTATAATAAATTGAGCAATATATAATTACCATAAGGAGTTCATATGTCTAAAAAAATCAAGGTAGCGATTGTCGGCTGTGGTCACAGAAGTGAAGTATATGCGTCATATTCATTAAAAGAACCTGAAAAGATGAGCATTGTAGCAGTTGTTGACCCTAATGATATCCGGCTTAACAGAATCGGTGACAAGTTTCATGTCAGCAGGGAAAACCGATTTCACTCTGTAGAGGAATTTCTGGAAAAGAAAATCATTGCTGATGCCGTTATTAACGGAACCATGGACAGAATCCATCATGAGACAGCCATTCCGCTATTGAAAGCGGGTTATCATATGCTTTTGGAAAAACCTATCGCTCTTTCAAAGAAAGAACTTCTTGATATTTACCATACTGCCAAAGATAATCACTGCAAAGTCATGATCTGTCATGTGCTTCGTTACACACCTTTTTACAGAACCATTAAACAAATGATCATGGATGGAACACTTGGAGAAGTCTTCCAGATTATCACTGAGGAAAATGTGTCTTTCCATCATATGGCTACAGCTTTCGTCAGGGGAAAGTGGAACAGTTCTCTGACCTGCGGTTCAGAAATCATGATGGCGAAATGCTGTCATGACCTTGATGTCATATCCTGGCTGAAAAGCGGAGTTGCCCCTAAATATGTGTCCAGCATGGGTGGGCTTTATTTATATAAAAAAGAAAAAGCACCGGTCGGAAGCGGCATGAAATGCCTGGTTGACTGTAAAATCGAAAGCACCTGTCAATACTCTGCAAGAAAAATGTATCTGGACAGTAATGTATGGAATTTTTATGCCAGAGAGTATCTGGATCGATTTGAAGACAGAGATACGATGGAAAGACTTGAATGGAGCCTGAGAGAAAACAATCCGATGGGACGATGTGTATGGCAATGTGATAACAATGTCATGGATCACCAGAGTGTCATGATCAAATATGAAGATGGTTCAGTAGCCACGCATATTTTATCAACCGGAACTGCAAGACCATCAAGAACTATCCATGTCATCGGAACTAAAGCAGAAATATACGGGGACATGACTGAAGGTGCCATATATTTGAGAAAACATGACCTGACAGTCAAAGACAAAGGTGAGAATCTTTATGAAGAAATTAAAATAGACTGTAATGCCGGAGGAGGCCATGGCGGAGGTGATGAGCGATTATCTGAAGATTTCTGCCACTTCATTGAAGGAACCAGTACCTCTATCTCATCTACAGAGATCGGTGATTCCATCTATGGACATATGATCGGGTTTGATGCAGATGTTGCCATGAAAGAAAACAGAGTCGTATTGATTGACTTGGAGATGGAGAAAGTATGATTGAATATTTGAGAAAACTGAAACAAGCTGAAAAATATATCAGAGAGATCATCACTGAAAAACCTGAAGTAGGTGTTGTACTGGGGTCTGGTCTTGGTAGCCTGGCTGATGACATCAAAGATGCTATAGAAATTAAGTATGAGGATATCCCGAATTTCCCTGTTTCGACAGTAGAAAACCACGATGGAAAACTCATATTCGGTACACTTGAGAATAAAAAAGTACTGGTCATGAAAGGCCGTTTTCATTATTACGAAGGATATGATCTTAATATGTCTGTGTTTGGCATCAGAATCATGAAGATGCTTGGAATCAATGATGTGATTATCACAAATGCAGCAGGAGGTATTAACCTGAAATTCAAAGAAGGGACCTTGATGCTGATCAGAGACCATATTGGTTTACTGGCGCCATCTACTTTACGCGGGGAGAATCTTGACGAGTTCGGAACCCGGTTTCCTGATATGACCTACGCATATAACAGAGAACATCTGTCAACCGCCATCACTACTGCCAGAAAATTAGGCATTCACATCGAGCAGGGAGTTTACGCTTTCTATAGAGGACCTAACTTTGAAACACCTGCAGAGATCAAAGCACTTCGTATACTTGGCGCAGATGCAGTGGGCATGAGCACGGTACCTGAAGTGATTGCAGCTAACCATGCCGGCATGAATGTCATCGGTATTTCCTGCATTACGAATATGGCGGCAGGGATTACAGAAAAAAGGTTAAGGCATGATGATGTCATTGAAACGACTAATAGAGTTAAAAGTGATTTTGTCCGATATATAAAGGGGATTATAGGAGAATTAACATGTACAGTATAAGAGACATCAATTTAAAAGAAGAAGGATTAAGAAAAATTGACTGGGTCAGATCAAATATGCCTATCCTTAATGAACTTGAGAGACTGTTCATCAAGGAACAGCCGTTTAAAGGAATCAAAGTATCTTTGTCTATTCATCTTGAAGCGAAAACTGCTTATCTTGCCACCATCATCAAAGCAGGCGGAGCGAAAATCAGAGTCACAGGGAGTAACCCTTTATCTACACAGGATGATATCGCGGCTGCTCTTGTCAGCTTAGGACTGGAAGTGTTTGCATGGTATGATGCCACTGAAGAGGAATATGGAACTCATTTAAGAAGTGTCCTCGAATTCGGTCCTAATGTGGTGATTGATGACGGAGGAGATCTTGTCAGTCTTTTGCATACAGAAATGACTGATTTGTTACCGGAGGTTTATGGCGGATGCGAAGAAACTACAACAGGAATTGTCAGGTTGAATGCACTGGACCGGGAAAACAGACTGAAATTTCCCATGATGTCGGTTAACGACGCCGACTGTAAGCATTTATTTGATAACCGGTACGGAACAGGACAATCGGTCTGGGATGGTATTTTACGAACCACTAATCTGGTCATTGCAGGTAAAACAGTGGTTGTGGCTGGATACGGGTGGTGCAGCAAGGGTATTGCCATGAGAGCAAAAGGACTGGGTGCCAGTGTCATTATTACTGAAATTGATCCAGTTAAGGCTATTGAAGCTGTGATGGATGGTTTTGCTGTTATGAATATGGATGAAGCCAGTTATCTTGGTGACTTTTTTGTCACTGCCACCGGATGCAAAGATGTCATCACCGAAAAGCATTTTTATCAGATGAAAGAAGGCGCTATTTTATCAAATGCCGGCCATTTTAATGTGGAGGTATCTTATGCTGATCTTGAGAGAATCGCTGTCAAAATAACGAACAGACGGAAAAACATCACCGGATATCTCTTAAGCAACGGGAAAACAGTAAACCTGCTGGGAGAGGGGCGACTTGTCAATCTGACTTGTGCTGACGGACATCCTGCTGAAATCATGGATATGAGTTTCGCCATTCAAGCTCTTTGTGCCAAATATATAGTAGAACAAAAAGGGAAATTATCGAATCATGTCCATAAGGTACCTAAGGAAATTGATGAATTTGTTGCCTTATTTAAATTAAAGTCACTTGGCATCACCATTGATACGCTGACAGAAGAACAGCATGAATATATGAACAGTTGGGAGCTCTGATATGAATATTTTAATCAAAAACGTACATGTCATTACAGGAAATATGAATAACATGTATACAGGCATCATGAATATCGCGATTAAAAAAGACACCATATACTATATTGGAAATGAGATTCCGCCGGGATTTAAAGCTGAGCGGATTATTGAAGGCCGCGAAATGATTGCCATGCCGGGACTTGTCAATGCGCATACTCATTCGACCATGGTCCTGATGAGAAACGCATCAGATGACCTTCCGCTTGAAAGATGGCTTAATGAAAGCATTCTTCCAAAAGAGAAAAAACTGACAAAAGATATCATCAGAAAAGGAAGTATGCTTGGAATGGCTGAGATGATCAAGTCAGGGACCACCACGTTTCTTGATATGTATCTGGAAATGGAAACCATCACTGAAGCGGTAATTGAAACAGGAATGAGAGCGAACATTTCATATGGGCTTCAGACCTGTGACAGGCTGTTCCAGGGAACAGAATTTGCAGCGAAATACTGCTCTGATTTCAAGAGAAAATATGACAACGCAAATAACGGAAAGATAAAAACATCTATTGAAGTCCATTCTGTATACTTATGCGACGAGGAACTGCTAAGGGCCAATGCCAAACTTTCCAGAGAAATCAATTCACCTGTTCACATTCATCTTCATGAGACAAGAATTGAAGTGGAAACCAGCAAACTGAAATATGGAAGATCGCCAATCAAAGAATGCCTTAAAGCGGGTATCTTTGATGTACCGGCCATCGCTGCTCATACTATATGGCTGGATGATGAAGATATGCAGATTCTAAAAGACCACCATGTCACTCCTGTCCATAACCCTTCCAGTAATCTGAAACTGGCAAGCGGAATCGCCAGAGTTCCTGACATGATAAAAATGGGAATTGATGTGGCCATTGGAACAGATGGAGCAGCCAGCAACAATAATATGGACATGTTTGAGGAGATGCATCTGACAAGCTTGATACATAAGGGAGTGAAACTTGATGCGACTTCGGTGAATGCTTCACAGACCATTCATATGGCGACAATCAACGGAGCAAAAGCTTTGGGTTTCCAGAAAATAGGAATGCTTGAAGTCGGGATGAAAGCGGACATCATACTTGTCAATACAACAGGGCTTAATAACACACCGCTTAACAATCCTGTATCAGCGATTGTTTACAGTACAAGAGGGAATGATGTGGATACCGTTATCTGCAATGGTGACATACTGATGGAAGGAAGAGAACTGAAAACCATTGATGAAGAAAAAGTCAAATTTGAAGCGAATGCCGCTGCAAAGCAATTGCTTGAATCATAATTCTCTTTTATTGAATTTCATGAAGGATAAATAAATAATAAGGAACATCAATGCGGCTGTGATCATGACAGCCGCTATTATGTCATTAAAATCAGCTGACTTCATCAGAAAATTAACAGGGAAATTGGCTAATGCACCGGGAGTGTATTTTCCGACTACCGGAATCAACGATATATATGGTGATATCAGCAGTATGAAAAACCCGACGAAAGCACCGATTCCGCCTGATTTATATGACGCAGAGCAGGCAATTACTGTATTTAACAGAAATAGACCGAAAAGGTAAAATACTATATATCCAGGTAAAATTTCACTGGTGTAGTAAGATGAGAAGAACAGAGCTGTCATGGCAATCTGAATGATAGAAGCTATTATATAACTCAATGTGAAGAAAAGATTGGCAGCGACATATTTTGACATGAGATAATTATTTCTTGTGATATCTTTTGTCAGAATCAGATAAATGGTTCCTTTTTTCACTTCTCTTGTGACAGTGGTCATATAGATGATGATCACTGCAATGAGCACACCTGAATTCATGTTCTTATAGAATTGAATATATGAGTCATAGAAAGTGGCAGGAGGAATATTGATTCCTAAATCACCGAATTTTGCCAGGATTTCAGGGGTATATCGGGCGAGTGCTGCATTCACCAGTGAAAATCCTATAAAGAGTAAAAGAAGAATCCATCCCCTTGGTGTTTTGCACAGTTCAATGATTTCTTTTTTGAATAATTTTAGTCTCATTTTATCACCGCCTTTACAAAAACATCTTCAAGATCAGTGCTTTTCAGGTCATATTTATATAATATCAGATGATTTTCTCTGATAATATCAATCAGGGTAATGCCTGCTTTTTCTTTATCTTTCACTGAAATATACAACATATTATCCTCATGCACCACTTTCTCCACTACTTCTTCTGATTCAATCTGAGAAATCAGTAATGGGGTGATGGAGGAAACGCTAAGTTCAATCATGGCACTGGATGTTTTAGAGGTAAGCTGATCAATGGTTCCAGCAGTCACCAGATTCCCGTTGTTGATGATGGCTGCATAATCACAGACTCTTTCTACATCAGCCAGAATATGGGTTGAAAAGAAAATGGTCATGTTTCCTTTAAGCGCTTTTAACATTTCAAGGACCTGCTTTCGCCCGATAGGATCAAGCGCAGAAACAGGCTCATCAAGATACAGAATATCAGGACTGGTGATTAATGCCTGTGCGATGCCAAGACGCTGAAGCATACCTCGTGAAAAGGATGAGATTTTTCTGTTCTTCTGTTTTAAATCGGCAAATTCCAGCAATTCATCGATTTTTTTATCTTTCTGATCGATATGGTTGATGTCGGCACATAGCGTAAGAAATTCTCTGGGAGTCATATATCCGTAAAATCCCGGCACATCAGGTAAAAAAGATACCTTTTTACTAATTGTTGTGATGGTACCGCTGTCCGGTTTGATGAATCCTGTCAGCAGTTTTAGCGTTGTGGTTTTCCCGGCACCATTAGGGCCCAGAAAACCGTATAATGATCCGACTGGAATGGATAATGTCAAGTTATTGACTGCAATGACATCATCGTATTTTTTTGTGACATTCTTGATTTCTATGGCAACCATATTTTTCCCCTTAATATTTTTTCAGTTATTATTATATCTCTTTAATGACATGATTGTCATTTATATGTTATTATTTCTCATAAGGAGTTAGCATGGATACAAATAAAAAAGGGATTCTAACATTCTATACTTTATCAGCTTTTTACTGGTTTGCTTTTTATTCCTTCGGGTCTACATTGGCGACTCATGCCGAGAGCTTGGGTTTGAGTGAGTCAGTCATCGGTTTAATTGTCGGTTCTTATGGACTGGCTCAGGTCATCTTCAGAATTCCAGTCGGTATTCTGTCAGATTCATTTAATAAGAGGAGAATTTTCATTGGTCTCGGACTTTTCTTATGTGCCGTCAGCTGTTTCGGACTAGGACAGGCACAAGGCGCCACCGGTCTTTTACTGTTTAGGACACTGTCAGGGGTAGCGGTGGCAAGCTATGTGGTTTTTCCAAGTTATGCGACTAATACACTCGGTGGCAAGGATCTTCATAAAGTGACAGGAATGTTAAGTGCGCTGGGACAGACTGGAAGAGTCATTGCCTTGATGGCCGGATCATTACTTGCCATGCTTGTCGGTTCGGTTTGGTCGTTTTATGTAGGTGCTATTGCCGCTGTGATCGGATTGATTCTCTGGTTCTGGATTCCAAGAGACCCTGTCAGAGAAACAAAAGAAAAAGTCTCAGTCAAGCATCTTTTCTCTGTCATCAGGGACAGGAATTTACTGATCAGTTCTTTACTGACCATCATTTTACAGTTTAATGTATTTGCTACGATTTATTCGTTCATTCCCATTTATGCCAGAAGTTTACACATGAATGATTTTTCCATCGGGCTTTTAACAGCAAGTTTTACCTTAAGTGGCATTGTCAGTGCTATTTTAGGGTTTTCAGTATTCAAGAAGAAATTTGGAGTCAGAAACACCATCACTGCTTCATTTATTTTATCAGGGATTGTCATTCTTCTCTTTCCCTATACGGAAAACATCACACTGTTATTTGTCCTTCAGCTTTTAAATGGGTTCTTCATGGGATTATTACTTCCCATGCTGATGGCACAGGCACTTAAGACAGTCAACCCGGAACGTTCAGCTGCTGCCATGGGATTTTATCAGGCGATCTACGGTATCGGTATGTTTTCAGGACCGTTCATCGTCGGAGTCATTATTGAAAACGGAAACATCAAGAACGGGTTTTTTGCTGTTTTCATTATCAGCATCATCGGTGCGTTGGCTACCTATATTTATAAAAGGAGTGATATGAAAAATGGATTGGCGTAATATTGAAACGGGGATGGAAATCCCATCATTACATTATTCAGACCAGCCTTTTGTCATTAAGAACAACGAGAATATACTGCTATGCTGTATGACTACAGGAATTGGTGATGAAGGAGTCAGCGGACAGAAAGTCATGACTATGAGAAGCAGCGATCTGGGTAAGACATGGAAAGAAATGAGAAGCATGGAAGAGGACGGAGCACCTGAAAATTCCTACTCAGTGCTTTTAAAAACAAGTTTCGGCAGAGTGTATTGTTTCTATAACTTCAATAAAGATAATATAAGGAGAGTCAAAGCAGATAATCCGCCATTCACAGATGGCTACTGCTACCGGGTGGATTCTTTAGGTTATTATGCATTCAGATATTCAGATGATTTCGGGTTAACCTGGTCAAAAGACAGATATTATGTACCCATCAGGAACTTTGAGATTGATGAGAAGAATGTGTTTCATGGCGATATCCAGTTCTTCTGGAATGTCGGTAAACCACTAATAGATGGAAACATAGCTTATCTCTCTATTCATAAGGTAGGCGGACTTGGAGAAGGTTTCTTCAAGTCAAGTGAAGGTGTTCTAGTTAAAAGTACTAACATCATGACAGAAAGTGATGTGACAAAACTTCAGTTTGAAACACTACCTGAAGGGAATATCGGGATAAGAACGCCAGAAGGCGGGGGACCAATTGCTGAAGAGCACAGTTATGTTCTCTTAGATGACGGGTCAATTTTTGTTGTTTTTCGAACGATTGACGGCAGAAGTGCCTGTGCATATAGCAGAGATAAGGGAAAGACATTTGAACCATCAGAATATATGCCGGTGAAACACCCGAGAGCAGCTAATTTCATATGGAAAATGGAAAACGGAAGGTATCTTTACTGGTTTCACAATCATGGGGGAAAGTGGTACCAGGGACGAAATCCAGCCTGGTGTCTTGTCGGGATAGAGGAGAAAGGGCACATCAGATGGTCTCAACCTGAAATACTGCTTTATCATGATGATCCGATTATCAGAATGAGTTATCCGGATTTCATAGAGATAGACGGGAAATATCTGGCCACTGAAACAGAAAAAGACAAAGCCAGGATACATGTCATCGATCATGCTTTCATGAAAAAGATCATTTCGTTTGATGACATGAATGAAGTATGTAAAGAGAACCTTGTATTTGAAACAAGTGAAAAGGAAATTGAACTTCCCGAATTCAAACCGTTCTCAGGGATGAATGTACATGAAATCAACCGGTGCACTGAAGATTTCAGAACAGGCATCACCATTGACATGACCATCAGATACAATCACCGGGATTTTATTCTTCTTGATACCTTTACAGTAGACGAGCAGGGAATCAGAATTGAAATCATCGATAATCAAGTCAGATTCATGATGGGTGACGGACAATATATCTCTATTTGGAACAGTGATAAAAACTCACTTAAAAAAGGAAAGAACCAGATTACGCTTATCATTGATGGCGGACCTAAAGTCATTTACTATGTCATCAATGGCCGGTTCAATGACGGCAAGGAAAAACAATATGGATTCGGACGGTTCTCTGACAAGTTCTCACACATGAACGGAAACAGGAACATCACACTTCATGACAGGGTGGAAAAGGTAAGAATTTACGACAGAGCCATCCTGACCTGTGAAGCAGTTGGTAATTATATTCATGAGTGCTATAATAGTAAATAATATTATATGGGGTGATAGTCATGAACTTTGCGATTGCAGTTGATTTAGAAGGGATCGCCGGTGTTGTCGGGACACCTGGTTCCGGGTTGGGAAAAGATAATACTCAGTATGCTTTTGCCTGCTTGCAGGCAGTGAGAGAAGTCAATGCTGCCGTCAAGGCGCTGTACGACTGCGGAGCAAAAAAAGTGTATGTCTGGGATAATCACGGAGGAAGCCTGAACCTTGACTATTTTTCTCTTGATAAGCGTGTGGAGATTCTGGCAGGGGTCGGTCTCAAACACAGATGGCAGGGGCTGGAAGACAAGAATATAGATGGTGTGCTTTTAATCGGATATCATGCCATGGCTGATACCTCAAAAGCTGTACTGGCACATACCTGCAGTTCGACAAGCTATCAGCATGTGAAACTGAATAACAGATCAGTAGGAGAAATAGAGATTGATGCTGCGATGGCCGGGATAATGTTACATGCTCCGCTTATCTTTGTATCAAGCGATGATCAGGCAATAGCACAGGTGAGTCAGACCATACCCTGGGCTAAAACAGTGATCACCAAGCATTCTATCGGACGAAACGCAGCTCTCTTAAAACATCCTGATACTGTACTTGATGAGATATATATGCAAGTCAAACAAGCCTTCAAGGAAACGAAGGGAATGAAACTTTTCAAGATAAAAGAACCGATTGAAGTGAAAATACGCTTCATGAGACTTGAAGAAGCTGAAAACGCAGCGAACAATAAAATTAGAAAGACAGAATTAGTTGACCCCTATACCATCAAGTATACAGTCAATCATCTGACAGAGATTTACTAATATGGATATCACAATCAGGAATGCGGTGAAACAGGACATTGAGGACATTCTGCGTATTCAGAAAAAAGCATTTGCTTTTCAGGCCAAAAAATATAATGACTATGAGATGCCACCTATGGTGGAGACTTATGAGGATGTTTTGAAAGACATTGAAAATCAGATGGTGTTTGTAGCAGTACTGGACAGTAAGATTGTCGGAAGTGTCAGAGTAATCAGAAATCAGGATGAAGCGGAAATAAAGAGACTGGCTGTCGATGATGACTATCATAACAACGGAATCGGTCATATGCTGATGGATATTGCAGAGCTGCAGCACAGAGAACTCAAAAGGCTTTGGCTTTTAACCGGATCAGAGAGCTATAAAAGCATTAACATGTATAAAAAACTCGGTTATGAAATATATAAGGAGGCAGACCATAAAGACTATAAGCTGGTCTACCTCCAGAAATTCCTATAAAATTTCCTTGTATTTCTCGAACAGTGATTGTTCACTTTCCTCTCTTCCGTTAAATGGGACATATAACACTTTCATGGTGGCATCCACTGGATACAATCTGTACTCATCAAGAGGTTCAGCACCGCATGAGTTGTTACCGATTCCTGTCTGTCTGTAATCGATATTAATCAGAAGATCGTCATTTCTTTTTAAATCTTTGATATGCATGGCTTCATCAATATTATTGATGTCATAATAATAGGCACTGATATTGATTTTATCATCAGCAATGATCATAAGACCTGCTTCTTGTTCATTCTTGAAGCTTGCAAACCTTACTTCCATCTTGTTTCCAGTTTCCTGAGGATATTCATAAGGTTCAAACATATCATCCACTGCACTTTCATAGATGCCAAGGTTGGCATATTCTTTTTTATCCACATAGTTTTCATCAGGACCCAGTCCATACCATGTCATGACAGCATTTTCCATGGGAATGGAGAAGTTATATCCGATTCTCGGGATATAGGTTGATTCTCTTAGAGGTACAAAATGACTTTGGATGCTTAATTCACATGAGTTGAATATTTCATACATAAAATCAATTCGATAAATCGGTTTAATGACTTTTCCTGAATAGACATTGGATACTTTCACAATGACGCTGTCTTTCATTACTTCATAACTGAAAGCATCTACTCTTGAACACAGAGCATTCAAGCGTTCTTCAAGCCATAATTTACGCTGATTGGATTTATCATTGTCAGTACCTGCACGATAGAAGTTTCCTTTGAATCCTTTTTCAATCAGTGAGGTCCCTTTATGCTTCCATGAAGAGATATAGCCGGTCAGCCTGTCAAATGAAAGAAGGAAATCATCTCCTGATACAAGGAGGTATCTTCCGTCTTCTTCTACATCAAGCGTCTGAAAATTGGAAGTATATGGTGTAATGGTCTCATAAATTTTTTCATAAATAAGCTGTGAACTTGCCACCTGGAATTCACGACCAGCATAAATCGCTGCTTTTTTAAGAGTGAAATAGAAATTGACACAGTATTCGCGGTCATCATCAATAGTAAATGGAAGCTGATATTTTTTGCTTTTACCTGGCTTTACAGATAGGTTAGTCAATATATGCTCATCGACCATGATTCCGTTTTCAAGCAGTTCCATATGACAGTTAAGATAATCAAGTGATAAAAAGCTGTTGGTATTTGAAATCATAAATGTCTGGTCATCCACTTTACTGACCAGCACCGGGGAAATAACAGCCTTTAATTGCTTCAATGAGGTATGAGGGGTACGGTCAGGATAATTCAATCCGTCCATGCAGAAGTTACCGTCATTTGGCACATCGTTGAAATCTCCTCCATAGGCATAATAGTCAACACCGTTTTCATCTGTGGTGATAGTGGCATGGTCAACCCATTCCCATACACAGGCTCCCATGAGTTTAGGATATTTATAGAAAGCATCCCAGTATTCTTTCAGGTTCCCTGGTGCATTACCCATGGAATGGGCATATTCACATAAGAAATAGGGACGGTTATCTGACTTGTCCTTGGCTTCTTTGATGATGTCATCAACATTGGTGTACATGGAACTGATGACATCCACTTCTTTTTCCTTGGCAGCACGCTCAAAGTGAATGGGAAGTTTATCTTCATATTTTTTTATTTCAGCAATCATGGAAAGATGATTTTTACCGTATCTGGTTTCATTGCCGAGAGACCACATGATGATGGAGGCATGGTTTCTATCTCTTAAAACCATTCTCTTGGCTCTGTCAATGAAATGTGGTTCATAGTCTTTTTGATCGGATACATCATAAAGTGGGTCTTCATAATAGAAACCATGAGCTTCAAGGTCCGCTTCGTCAATGACGTAAAGTCCATAAATATCACAAAGAGTGAGGAAATATTCATCAGGCGGATAATGTGAGGTTCTTACTGCATTGATGTTATGCTGTTTCATTGAAATCACATCATCTTCCATTGATTTTCTTGAGACTGCATGACCAAGAGTAGGGTGTGTGTCATGATGATTGACACCTTTAATTTTAATTGGGACACCATTTATTAAAAACAGATGACCTTTGATGTCTACTTTTTTAAATCCGGTTCTCATGCTCCTTATATCCGCTGCTAATCCATTCTCATCGGAGATGTAAAGGACACTGGTGTATAAATAAGGAGTCTCTGCGGTCCAGTGATTCACTCCTGGGACAGTAAATACTGATTTACCGGCAGTTAATTTTTCATTTAGAACAACTGCTCCATTCTGATCAAAAAGCATGTAGGTGACAGGGAGAGTGCATGAGGTGGTATATGATACAGTTAATACACCTTCTTTATATTCATCATCAAGTGTAGCATCAACATAGATATCATCAAATGAGGATATAGATTCAGAATAGAGATAGACATCTCTTGTGATGCCTGAATGTCTGAAGAAGTCCTGGTCTTCAAGGTAACTTGCCGCATTCCATTTATATACTTCTACACTGATCAGATTAAGACCGATTTCTATGTAGTCTGTGATGTCAAATTCAGAGGGCATATGCGAACACTGTGAATAGCCAACTTCGTTGCCGTTTATGTAAACAGTGAAAGCTGAGTTTACAGCACCGAAATAGAGGATGGTTTTTCTGTTTTTAAAATGAACAGGTACTGAAAACTCAGTCCTGTAGATCCCGATCGGATTGATGTCAGGCACATAAGGCGGCTCTTTCGGGTACGGATAGTATGAATTAAGATAATTAGGTGTTTCATACCCGTGCATCTGCCAGCATGATGGCACAGGAATGGTATCCCAGTCAGTAGCATCAAAGTCAATGGCATAATGCATGGGAGGTATGTCATATTTATTCTCTGCAAAATAGAAATCCCATGTACCATTGAGTGACTTATAAAACTCTGATCCTGAATTGGATACAGCAAGTGCGCTTTTCATATCATTAAATGGGACAGACATACCATGCGGTTCAAGCCTGTTGATCCCAAGATTTTTAATATCTCTATGTTTTTCCATTGTAACCTCCAAAATTTGATGAATATATTGTAACATAATATACATGAAAGATTATAATGAAAATATTTTTATTATTCTGCAACTATTTCGTACAAAACATATATCTAATAAGTGACAAGAAAATACGAAGACGGAGAGAAATATGAATGATCAGGATGTAAGAAAAGCGATTCAAGGTAACAAGGATGCTTTCTCCACAATCATAAATGAAATAAAGGAAAAATCATACAGAATCGCTTTTTGCTACTTAAAAAATGAACATGATTCATTAGATGCCATCAGCAACAGTATATTATTTTCCTTCAAGTACATGAGGAAATTAAAAAATCCGGAGTATTTCACCACATGGTTCACCAGAATTCTGATTAATGAATGTAAAAAGATCATTAAGAAAGGTCATGGAGATGTTGACTTGTCCATCATGGAAAACAATCTGATACATGAGGATCATTACAGTGACACTGACTTGATTGATAAAGTACTTTTACTTTCTGAACATGAACGAATGATTATCTATTTAAAATACTATCAGGGTTATACACTGGAGGAGATAAGCGACATTTTAGAATTACCATTAAATACTGTGAAATCAAAACTATACAGGTCGTTGAAACAACTAAAAGAGGAGGTGGAAAAAAGTGGAAGATAATATGAATGACAACTTTTTAATTGAATTAAAAAGAAATGATATAAAGCTGAGTGAAAATCTTTCAAAGACAGTCAATAATGCCCTTTTAAAAACTAGAAGAAAAGGTAGAGTGTATAAGTATATAGTGTCAGTGGCTGCCATATTGATTATCTACATTACACTTTTAAATACCTCTGCGTCTTTTAGAGCTTTTGCTGAAGGGATACCGGGTTTAAAAGAAACCATTAAATGGTTTGTGCTTAAAGATGATAAAGGACTTGAATCAGCAGTCACTAATGATATCTATGACTTTGGACCGATCATGATTGAAAATGATGAATTCATCGTGATGATAGATCATCTGACAATTGACCAGGTACGAATTCATTTCTCTTCCAGAGTCTTTAACAAGAATACAGATGAAAATGATTATGAAGCTTTTTTCACCCTTTCTGAGTATGGAGCTAACAGTACGAGAGATAGATCATTTCAAGAAGGAGAATATATTTCCGAATGTGACATATATGCAAAAGGTGAAGATTTCAGAGACATGGTTTTTGAAAAGGGATATATGGAAGTAAATATTGCTATAAAAAATATTGGAAGACCAAACATGATTGTTGCAGATTTGGGAGTAAGAAGAATTGACTTCGACATGAATAAAGTGCTGCCCTCAAAAGAGTTTGACATCAATGAAGTTTGTGAAACAGAATATGGGACAATTACTTTTAATAAGCTCATATTGTCTCCTACGAAAACGGAAGTGGTTGTCACTTTTAAAGACAACGATGACTACTTCATTACTGGAATACAAAAACTGGGGCTTTCATTTGACAACGAAGAGCATGTTTACCCAAATGGAAGTACATATCTAATAGACAATGGGGAATTTAATAAAACATACCATTTGTTTTTCAATGTGAGTAAGTACTATTATGCAAACATCAGTGAAGTGAAAATCGTCATTGAAGATTTGTTCATTGCAGCGAAAGATGGTCGTATATTTGAAATAAAGACTAAAGAACATCGACCTGAAACCATCACCTACATGGGAGAGCAGATTATCATAGAATCTGTGAGCTCCAACAGTTATCTTGACAAATTGGAAATCAACTACAAAATACTGGCTGAAAGTCCTTTACATTCCATCAACTTGAATATCATAGAGAAAAAGACAGGAGAAACTTTAGGAGGATCTGCTTATGTTAGCGGGTCATACAGTGAGACTGAACTGTATCATGAATTCAGCCATGTTTTGAAGAGTATTCCCAAAATGGACGTATATTGCTTTAAAATTGAGTACCCGCGGTATAAGACTGACTTTGATTGGGAGTACAGCTTCAAGATAAAATAGTTAAATTGATATATTGCTTTTACCATCATATAAGAGTACACTCGAAAAGTGGAAATGAGGCAATTTTAAATGATCAGAAAAGCAAATATTTACGATATTGATAATCTTGAAAACCTGGAGAAAAACTCTTTTGAGGAATCTGTCAGGTTTTCCTCAAGCAGTATTAAAAACAGTTTGAACAGCAAGAGCCAGGATGTCTTTATTGTCTATGATGACAATACTGATTTCATAGGAGCTGCAACAATTGTCAGGCATAAATATACCTTGAAAATCTATTCCATAGCCATTTTAAAAAACTACCGCGGAAAAGGGCATGGTGATGAACTGATGAAGTACATCATTGACTATTCAAATTACACAAGATTCAGTAAAATAGCCCTTGAAGTCAATGCCATGCACACTCAGCTAATCAAATGGTATGAATCATTTGGATTTGTGATTAAAAACAGCATTAAAGACTATTATGGAGAAGGGATTGACGGGCTTAAAATGGAGCTGAAACTAAGTAATTCATTTTCTGATCATACCTGTAAAAACATCATTGTCGCAGACTATAATATCAATATGACTGAATACAGTGATTTATATAAATTCATCAGAGCAAAAGAATACATTGAAGATGAACTTTACCATAATCTCAACTGCAAAGTGATTAATATGTGCCGGTCATACAAGTATCAGAGTACCGGGTACTATGTCTCTTTACTGGCAGCTGCCAGAGATCAGATAGTCATCCCTGATGTGACAACCATCAGAGATTTTGCTGATAAAGCCATTTACAAAAGTCTTTCCATTGAAATCGATGAGCTGATTCAGAAGACCTTTAAAAAAGAAACTGATAAAACAATAAAGATAAAAATCTATTTTGGGAAAACACCGGTTGAACCATACAAAAGAATTGCCAAGGAAATTTTCTCGTTATATAAATGCCCGTTGATTGAAGTGGAGTTTGAAAAGAACACGAAGTGGTATCTTAAAAAACTGGAACCTTTTGCCATTAAAAAAAGTGGCGGGGAAGACCTTGACTATCTTAATAAATATGTAGCAGAGTATTTTAATCATAAACGGTATGTTAAGAGAAAACTCAGTAACTATAAATATGATCTGGCTATTCTTGTCAATCCTGAAGAAAAAACACCGCCATCAAACAGAAAGGCTCTGAAGCACTTTAAAGAAGCCGCTGAAAAAGTGGGATTCTATACTGAATTCATTGAGAAAAAGGATTTTAAGCGAATCAACGAGTTTGACGCGCTGTTTATTCGTGAAACCACCAGAGTAAATAACCATACTTATCAATTTTCAAGATATGCCTACTCAGAAGGGTTGTATGTCATTGATGATCCATGGTCTATATTAAGATGCTCTAATAAACTGTTTCTGTTTGAGAAACTGAATAAGAATAAAATACCCATGCCAAAGACATGGGTTGTTGGAAAACACAGAGACAATTCTAAGGCAGAAGCACAGTTTAATTATCCTGTGGTCATTAAAAAACCAGACAGTGAATTCTCTTTAGGAGTTTTTAAAGTATCGAATGTTGATGAGTATAAAGCAAAGGTCAATCTTCTTTTTGAGCAGTCTGACCTGATTATTGTTCAGGAATATCTCTTTTCTGATTTTGACTGGAGAATCGGTGTATTAAACAATAAGGCCATATTTGCCTGCAAATACTATATGGCTAAAGACCACTGGCAGATTATCAACTGGGACAGTAAAAAAGATTATGAAGGGGATTCAGATACATTCCTTGTAGAAGACGTGGATCCTAAAATAATCAACCTTGCTGTCAAAGCATCCTCACTGATGGGAGATGGCCTGTACGGAGTCGATATCAAGGAAGTTAAAGGTAAGCTATATCTTATTGAAGTCAATGACAATCCAAGCATTGAAGAAGGTGTCGAAGACCTGGCACTTGGTAAAGAGTTGTATATGAAAATAATGAAGCATATTTATGAACAAATAGAGCAATCAAGAAATATTAAAAAGATAGAGATATAGCGATAACAAAGTATATATCGGGCATAATTCATTGACTTTAATTGTAATTTATAGTATTTTACATATAGATAATTTTTTAGGGGAAAACACTAAAACAGCAATAACACAAGATAAACATAGATGATGTTAAACAAAATCAATGACTTACTATTGGTGTTTCGGCCCAGTATGATGGTCAGAGAGGTTATACCAATAAATGAATAAACCCATCGGGGTTTATAGATAAACACGGGAAGAAATAAAACGATTTATATTTTAAGGAAACAAATAAATGACATATATTGATTTTTCGGTTATTACAGCATGTGGTGAATGCTGCGTTGGATGTAAGAAAAAAGAAGATGGTTTTTGTAATGGATGCATTGAGACTGAAGGAAATTGTCAAGAGTGGGCAAATTCAAATGGGTGTTCAATTTACAAGTGTGCGAAACAACACAATGTTTTGTTCTGTGGCTTGTGTGAAGAGTTTCCTTGTGCATGGTTAGTGACCAAGGTGACTTGGAATCCTGATGTGATTGAGCATTTATCTGGTTTAGTGAAGTTATATCATGAGCAAAAAGGCTGTTAAAATTTAAGTAATCGAATATAAATAAACATGCGTGAATTTATGTATGCAGAGGGAATTAATATGAAAAAAATGATATATTGTTTGGAAGAGAAATAGTTAAAACTACTAAAAATAGCTTGTTATCAATAAAAAATTATGTAGATAATGAGTTCTTATATAAGTATGAATTGTGATTTACTTACTTGAATAATATATGCTATAATTTATGAAAATATCTGACAATATAAGCGAGGAATTTATGAGAAAGTTTTTAGTTTTTTTATTAGTTTTCATGTTGATGTTTAGCAGCATTACAGTCTTGGCGGATGTCACTGAACGTGATTTGCGGACACTTGAGGGTACATATGAGTTCACTGTACATATTACTAACCCAGATAATGCAAATGCACAGTTGAAACAGTCATATAATTTTTCAGAGAACCTACCTGCGGATGTATTAGATAATACTTTTCTTGTTGATGTCAAAATGGTTGACGGAGAGTATTTGGTATATAATAAAGGAGAACTGCTTGAGAAGAACTACATAAGTTCCAATAAACAGTCATTGTATCTTAGCTTTAAATACAGAGTCACATCTTCTTCAGTTCAGAATATTGGATATGATGTGGAAGCGGAAGTGCAGTTTGATGAATCCATGCAAAGTTTTGATACATTAGTTCCAAAACGTGTAAGCTTGATTGTCTATACTGTGAAAAATGGCGAAGCATCATATGGTTATGTTGGTAATGGAGATTTATCGATGAGAAAGACAGGAAGTGCGCCAGAGGTTGAGGAGACCGATGAGCAGACTGGCAGCGAAGAAGCAAAATCACAGCTACCCAGAGCACTTACTTTTGTCAGAGGAAAGGTCACTATAAAGCGAGCAGGCAGCGATGAGTGGATCAGAGCTCGTCAAGGTATGAGACTTGAGGCTGGTGATATGATTAAGACAGCTGAAAGTTCATATGCAGACATAGGTATGGAAACAACAGAATTCGGTATTTCCGGTTCTGAAATCAGAATGGCTCCTGTATCAGCAATTACAATACCTGATGATACTCTGGTGGTTGAGAAAAAAAGCAGCATCCGTGTCACTATCGACGAAGGAATAAAAAATGTCTACCAGTTGTTTCAAAAGGATGAATTCAACATTGAGACACCCACTACATCAATGAGTATAAGAGGTACTGATTTTGTCATTGAAGTTGATGAAGCAGGTAATACAAAAGTATTGATGAATGATGGCATAGTTGATGTCAAAAGTCTCTATGACGGTAGCACGAAAACAATATTATCAGGCGAAAAAATCACTGCTAATGTCGATGAGGAGATTTCAGCTATAGAACAAATGAATGATAGCGATCGGGAAGTTCTGAAAACCTTCGAGTTTGAAAATCTTCCTGTCGAAGAAGATACCACTGGTGACCTGATTCAGGAAGATAATCCTGTGAAGGAAAATCCTAGTGCTTTGGTCGTTATTGGGATTGTTGCAGTCGTTGTGATTCTTGCCGGTTTTATGATGAAAAAAAGAAAACGCAAGTAACGCATACAATCATTTTGATTTTAACCTGATAATATGAGAATGAAACCATGCTTTATAAACGGAAATAAAAAATATCATTTATGAATGATTTAACTCAAGGAGAAAAATGGAAGAGAAAGAAATACTTGTTTTATTAAATCATTCATATGATATTGAATTTAAATCACTTAGTTTGTTTCGTAAAGGCGGTTGTCATTCATATATTGTTTTGAGTTCCAGAAAAAAGTATTTCATGAAGGTGATTTCAAAAGCATTTATGGAAACGGCTAAACAATCACTGAATGTATTAATGCATCTTGAAAAATCAGGGTTTCCATCTCCAAAGATTATTCTGACTGTAATTGGGCTTCCATATTTTGATGTGATTGATAATGATGATGTCAAATCTGGGATTTTATTTGAGTTTATTGAAGGAGAAGAAATTGACCAGGGTGAAGGTGCTGAAAAAATTGGTGTTCTAGTTGGCCAAATGCATTCAATAATGAAAAGCTTTAAAGAGGATTTACCTGTAAAAGGAAAAGAATTTTTCATAGATCGATATATTGATATTCTAAAGAAGAAGAATTACGATCCAATTAAAATAGAAACCTTTCGTGAATATGGTGATTATTTATGGGAAAGAGCTGAAAAGCTTCCAAAAGGGTTTTGCCATGGAGATTTACATTATGGGAATCTCTTGAAAACTATTAGTGGAGACATATTTATCCTGGATTTTGATACATCATGTTATGCATTTTCTGTATATGATGTCATGATGATATGTAATTCCACAGATTATTTTACATTTGATGAAAATGGTTATCACAAATCTACCAGCACCTATGAATCCTTTTTAAAAGGGTATACTAAATATTGCTCATTAACTGATTATGAAATTGAAGTATTTTATGATTTGATTGCCATGTATCATTATCAGTTACAAGCGACAATCATTGAGATTAATGGACTTGATTGTGTTAATGATAAATTTATAGACAACCAACTTGATTGGCTGCTAAAATGGCGAAAACAGTGTAAACTTTTAAGTAAGCAAAATTGACTTTTCATTGGAGGATAAAAGCATGAATCATCTTGGGACAAAACTCTTAGAAACTAATCGACTTATCTTACGTCGCTTTGTTGTTGGTGATTTTCAAGATATTTATGATAATTGGGCCAGTGATGCTGAAGTCACAAAGTTTTTAATGTGGCCTACTCATAGAAACACCGATGATACCAGGACATTTTTCTCATCACTGATTGAAAAGTACTCCCAGGCTAATTTATATTCATGGGGAATAGAACTTAAAGAACTGGGAAAGGTCATAGGAAATATTAGTGTTGTCGGATTAGATGAGAAAGTTGAAAGTGTTCATATCGGGTACTGCATCGGGAAACCATGGTGGAATAAAGGGATCACATCTGAAGCCTTCAAAGCTGTTATAAAATTCCTGATGGAAGAAGTGAAAGTGAATCGAATTGAATCCAGGCATGATCCCAGAAATCCTAATTCCGGAAAAGTAATGGAAAAATGTGGCTTAAAATTTGAGGGTATCTTAAAAGAGTCAGATTATAATAATCAGGGAATATGTGATGCAGCTTGGTATGCACTTCTTAAAAAGGAATATTTTAAATTGGTGGAATGATGAATACTTATGAATTAATGATAAAAACAAACCATTTCCTTATAAAAGGCGGAACCTTTACAGAAAAGCAAAAACAAAACATTGTAAAACAGTTCATGTCAGCTGTCATTACAAGTGATAAAGCTCAAAAATTTTATCGAGCTGTCAGGTTTCCAGGTAACATTGATCAAAACGGCAGAAGAATGTATCCTATTTTCTTTTTACCACCATATAATAATGGAAATAAGCTTAAAACAATTTTCAACCAGACACCTAAAACCCATATTTTATCTGCTAACATGTATGAACTTGAAATAATAAGGATTTTACATATTCTTGATCCAGAAAATGAAACAGTAAAGGAAATGGTTGAACAATCATTGAGAAGATTAAGAACTACTTGTTTTGGGAACGAAGACGGTGGTGAGGGGGAATGCTTTGATACATCAATTGTTGTCCTTAGATTTTTAGCTCAAGTGGCTCCATCTGATACAAAGTGGATCAAAAGTAGAATCGATAATTATAACAATCATGTTGATGAGAAAAAGCGACCTTGGTTCTCCAAGTGGTATTTCTGGTTATGTTTATCTGAGTTGCCTTTTGATATTGCAAAACCTGAAATTGAGAAATATATGCCAACTATATTAAACTGGCTATGTAAAAAGAGCTGTGTTATGAATAGTGAGCATGATAAAACTATTCATCCAGTTTTATTCTTTATGTTGCGAAATATTTTGGTTCGTTTTCCAGAGTATGAATATATAAAAAACCGGCAGCCATATATTGGTGAAAAAGATGGCAGGTTATATTTTGATATGAGCATTCAATAGAGATGATCAGACCATTAATGTATATAACAGAGATTTATAATCACTTTTTACTGAAAGGACACTTGATGAAAAATTTTATTATTTTATCCATAATAATTCTTTGCTTTGCATTTACTTCATATCAGGAGAGTGAATTACTGCCTTCTTCAAAACCGGAAACCAGCTTGGTCATACAAAGCACAGACGGAGATGATCAAGAATTCAAGATTGATGAAATGAATATATTTACTTCATCTAATTTTTCACCTGAGACAATCGGTGAATGGGAAAGCTATTTATTGGATAAATTCAATATTCA